>CAYNYM010000224.1:0-5900 GCA_964401325.1 uncultured Desulfobacteraceae bacterium
TACCTTTTCCTTCATGGCCACAGTGGCTGTCCTTAGCCTCGTCCTTTTCCGTCTTTCGGATATCCGTATCCCGAGTATCCCTTTTCTTTTGTTTATCGCCCTTGTCAACAGTTGCTCGTTTCTCGTGGCCACCCTGAGCCATATCGAGGCACTAAAGCACCTCCCGACCGGCGTGGCCTATCCCATCATCCGGCTCGGCGCCGTCATCGTCGTGGTCTTCTCGATCATCTATTTCAAGGATCCCCTTTCCAACTGGCAGGTCGCGGGCATTGTCCTGGCTATGGCCGTAATCTTTATCCTCACGCGCGATCTGCACCCTGATAAGGACACCCGGAAAAACATCAAAAAAGGTCTCCTGTTTGTCTTCATCTCACTGCTCGCCGGGGCTGTGGCTTCCATTTCCAGTAAATTTGCGGCGGTGTACACCCATAAGATGGCCTATATTGCCGTTTCCTACTCTGTTGCCACGCTGTTCTCCTTTGCCCTGAGAGAGAAGTTCCAAACAGAAGCAGTAAAAACCAATCATCGGGATGCGATATTTATCGGTGTGGTTATGGGATTGATCAATCTGGCGGGATACTACGCGTTCCTGCAGGCCCTTACCACCGGGCCTCTTTCGATCATTGCCTCTATCGGGGGAATGCATTTCGTGATTGCCATTCTGCTCTCCAGGATGATTTACAGGGAAAAGTTGAACCCCTCAAGGATTCTCGGCCTCTTTCTCACGGTCCTATCCATTGTCCTGCTTCGGCTATAGCGGATACGTTCTCTTGCAGAGATCACAGAGGCAGAGGACACAGGGAATCCCTGTCATCTTTGGTTTTCCGTTGCGTCCTTTGCGCCTCCGGGGTGAGGTGACGGGTGATTTACCCGGGCATGATGATCGAAGACTCCTCCTGCGCCGGTTTTTCCTGTGCCTGCCTCTCATGGGCCTCTTGGGCCTTGGTCATGATCTCGGCGACGGTCTGATTGACGGCCTCTGAGAACTTTTCAATGGCCTCTTCAAGGCTCTTCGCTTCAATGGGGCACTGAATAGGCACGGGCTGCCCGGTTGGTGAGATGAGCTGGGTGTTTCCCATGAAAAGGACTTCCCGGGTCTTATCTTCAGAGCCATCCAAATAAACGGGTCGCATCCGCCGGATCGCACCCACCTTGCTGTCCGTGAAGACCTCTTCACGGTAGAGATTATCCGGATTCATTTTGATATCTATGTAGGGTTGCTGCTGGGTCTGTGTCATGTTTTCCTTCCTTTTTTTGCTGAGTAAAAGATTTTTTCGGCCGGGACGACAGCCCGCCCGAATGTCTGCGGCCATGTGTTTGAGTCAGCAGGTGACTAAAGCCGTCCTGTGATTTTTTGCTGATCAAATATCGCACCATTGCCTGACAATTTCGGTATAGATCTCGACGGCCGCCTCGATCTTGGAGAAATAGCAGAACTCGTCCGTCTTGTGGGCCATGCTTGCTTCCCCCGGCCCGAGAATCAGAGTGGGGGGGTGGTCGAGGGCGGGTTTGAGTTCGGAGGCATCCGTAAAATAGGTTACGGCCCGTGCTACGGGTCGCTCCTTAAGATAAGGCTCCGCAATATCAAAGACAAGCTGCACCCATTCATTTTCGGGATCGGTCCAGATACTGGCCGCATCGACTTTCCGAACGAGTTCAACCTCCGCACCCAGATAGGACGCCAGTCTGTCATGGAGATCGTCATGGGACAGTGCGGGTATCGTTCGGATATCTATGCCGATTGCCGCGAGATCGGGCACGGAATTCACATTGAGACCACCGGAGATGGTCCCCACGTTGAGGGTGGCGGGGCCCAATACAGGATGAGGCGGTACACCGAATGGGAAGTCTTTGAGGGCGAGCACTGCGCGGGCCGCCTTGTAAATGGCGTTTACCCCCTGATCCGGTGCGGAGCCGTGGGCCGTAACGCCCCGGGTCCGGGCCTCGATGAAGACCGCCCCTTTGTGACCCACAACGGGATAGTTGGAACTGGGTTCCCCCACCACCAGGGCCCCCGCCTTTCCCAACGCCCGACTCTGAGAACACAGGTAAGCCGCCCCCACGCAACCCTGCTCCTCCCCGGCGGTGAGTCCCAGCCTGATCCCGCCCTTGCCCGGCAGAAAAGGGGACAGACGCAGCGCGGCAAGAACCATGGCGGCAATGCCGCCCTTCATATCGGAAGAGCCCCTGCCGTAGAGCTTATCTCCTTGCATCTCGCCGATAAATGGATCACGGCACCAGGGGGTCGCTCCGAGAGGAACCGTGTCCATGTGTCCGGTGAAACAGATCGGGCTTTTGTCCCCAGCCCCCTCCTTTGAGGCAATCAGGTTCGTCCGTCTCTCTTCATACTCGTGGTAACCGATCTTGAAACCTTCCTGTTCCAGGATCTTTCCGAGGAATTCCGCGCATTCCCTCTCCCTGCCTGGAGGATTCACGGTATTAAAGGATAGGAGCTTTCGGGTCAATGAAAGAGCATCAAGTGGTGCGCCCATGATCTATCCCTTCTCTGTGGTTCTGAGATGAAAGGGCCTACCATAGTGGAGGGAGGTGGAAAAATCAATTGCTAAGGCACGGGCTCAGTCCATGCCTTTGAGGATGCGGCAGATTTCGCTGCCGAACAGCCTTCTCTGCCATGCCCGTATGGTACTAATGCCCTCAAGGTCTTTTCGAAGCTTGGGATCTGTCAGGGCGATGGACTGGATCTGGGCGTTTGTGCACACAAGAGAGGGATCGACGCTCATCTCTTGTGATCGTCTCTCCCTCCACGACCTGAGGGCCTTGATCCTCCTGGACACCTTAGCACGAATTCGCGTCACGTTATTTGGCGGAAATACCGGGAGTTCCTCCTCCGGCAGGGATATGGATTCGCATGTCTTTTTCAGGATGGATTGTCCCAACATCTTGGCCTGCCTGGGGCTCAGTCCCTTTATGCCCTCAAGGTCCCTTTCGGTCACCGGCCTTCTCTCGACGATCTCCAGGATAGGTTCGTTTCCAAGGATCTTGAAGGGGGGACGGTTTCGGCGTCTGGCCACGTCATCTCTCAATCGCAGGATCGATTCGAGCACTGCCAGGCCCCTAGGATCAAGCCTTTTGGCGCCCTTGAATTTCAGGAAGAGCGGATTGTCGTTCAAAGGGGCGGGGCGAACCCCGCTCAGCAGCTTGCTCTCCTCCTCCACGCAGAAAAGCCTGTCTTTGGCCTTCAGTTCTTTCTCAAGTATCCGGCTGAGGGGAAGAAGGTGGCAGGTGTCCTGGACTGCATAGGCAAGCATGGCATCAGGCAACGGCCTCTCGGACCAGTCTTTTTTCTGGTATTTCTTTTCAACACGCACCCCCAACTTTTCATTGAGGAGGGGGGCAAGGCCCGTTTCCGTGCTTCCGAGAAACCTTGCGGCAATCTGGGTGTCGAAAAGGGCGTTCACTTGGATGTCAAAATCTCTGTAAAGGGAGCGTATATCATAATCGGATCCATGAAACACCTTTCGAATATTCGGGTCCGCAAAGACCGGAGAAAGGGGAGAAAGATCATCCAGGGACAGGGGATCCACCAGGATATTTTCTGAGGGTGTAGAGATCTGGACGAGGCAGACCTTCTCCTGATAGTGGAACAAAGAATCGGCCTCGAGATCCACGCCAATCGCCTGCTCCCTCTCAAGTCCGGAGGCTATGCGGCGAAGATCGGCTTGATCTTTCACCAGTAGATATGGGGGTTGCTTTTTGTTCATCCTCTCTCTGGATAAAAAAAATTGCCGAGATACCGAATAGGGGGGAATGAAAAGGCAAGTCATGCAGATAGGGTTCTCGTTCTGTGGACAGGAGTATATGCAATCGGCCCATGTGTGTCAATAAAACATCTTTCTCCGGATAATGAGACCTTTTCCGGTCTGTTTTCGGGCTCTAAAGGGGAAAGATGTGGTGACGGTTTTTTTCGGTTCAAGAATCCCCAAGGCCCGGGCCTCCTTTTGGAGTGCCCGCCTCAGGGCTTTCGGAGAAAGGCCCCGATACTCATTTGTTGTGAGATCAGCCATTCATTTATCCCTTATGATCGGGGCGTCTCTTCTCATGGCCCGGATGAAAAGATCCCCACTGTGATTATCGGCACATGCCATATCCTGCATTAAATGCAAAAACCATGCAAGTTTTGCGAATTAGATAAATATCAATGATTGCAATTGGTTGGGGCCCGGGGCAGGTCTCCTGGTATGGGGGAGTGTAGAATGCTTTTCAAAAGTCTGTACTTATTTGCCACTTTTGGGGAAATTTCTTCACGAAGGCCGATTCCATCCCCTCTCATAGGGCATTCGCGCCTTCACTCACAACGCGGGCGCTATTGCCTGGGATTTTTCCGTTGACAAACAAGGTCTTATTGAATTATTCATCGTGGTTAATTCCAAATTTTAAGAATACATCAACCCGTAATTGCGGCCACGGCAGCACGCTTTCCCCTTGGCCTTTTCACCCCACATTAGACGGCGCCATGACGAATCATAATCTTCGAATTTTATTCATTGTCCTGCTTTTTCCTCTATGGGCGTGTGTTTGCTCGACCGGATTCGCCCGAGCCGAGGAGGCGAAGAAAATTTTGAGCATAGAGGCCTATGATATGCTCAACACGGTACCGGATACCTATCTTATAGACGTCAGGACCCGTGCCGAATATCAGTTTGTGGGTCATCCCATCCGGGCGTACCTCTTTCCCTACATGCTTTTTACCGGACAATTTATCAAAGAGAACGGAAATTCCGGTTATCGGGCTGGAGAGCAAAATAAGAATTTCGTGGCGGAAGTGAATAAGATCTTCAAAAAAATGGACAATCTCCTGATCATCTCCCGGGACGGAACGAGGAGTGCTCTTGCTGCAAAAAAACTCGTTGAGGCGGGTTTTAAAAAGGTGTTCGACGTAGAAGACGGTTTCGAGGGGGCGGAATTTCCCTCTTTTCAAGATGCCAACAGACATAAGTTTTACCGGCAGCTTGCCAGGAGCAACAAAATTTATGGTTTCGGGCATCGACGCCATTACGGGTGGCAATGGTGGGGGCTTCCCTGGACCTATGCGGTGGATCCCAAATATGTCTACCCGCCGGACCTGAACCAAGCCAAGGAATAAATCGCTTTGGGAGAGACATCCATGGAATCAGAAGAACTGATCGGCCTGATGGATCAAGTCAATGCAAAGGGCATTGAATGGAAGGATGTCGAGAAGAAAATAAAGGTGACCCATGATATCCTAAAGCTCTACGCGAGATCCGGGCCCGTTCCCGTGACGATCATCCATGGCCTGAAAAAAATCCTTGAAGAGGATCAGGCTCAATAGTCGGCGCGGCCTTTGCTCGTGCCTAGAAGGCAAGCATTGCCAAAGGCCGGTCAATGAACCCCATCACGGACAGGCCTATGAGGGTTTTTCCGTCCAGGATAACGCCCTTTGCGATCAATGCCTTCGCCTGTTCGATGCTCACCCTCTGGACGGAGGAGATTTCTCTTTCGTCGATTTGTTCCCGAATCCTCTCCAGGTCATGACCGGAATAGATATGAATCAGTTCATTGGAATATCCAATGGCCGGGGCATAGGTATAGAGACGTTCAATTCTTGAGGCATCGTAGCCCGTCTCTTCCACCAATTCCCTCCTCACGCATTCCTCCGGCCTTTCGCCCGGATCTACTTTTCCGGCGGGGATTTCCAGGGTTTCTCTTCCGAGGGCATACCGGTATTGCCGGACCATGAGGATTTCGTGGTCCGAGACAAAGGGCAGAATGGCCGTTGCCTCCGGATGATCGATTTTTATTCTCTTGCCGATCCTCCCGTCTCGGAGCAATACCTCGTCAAGGGCCGCTGAAAAGCTATGGGTGTTGAGTGTGGCGATTGTTTGAATTTTTTTTTCCATACCGACAAATAACCTTTTGGC
>CAYNYM010000225.1:0-5873 GCA_964401325.1 uncultured Desulfobacteraceae bacterium
GCTAAGCTCCGAGGGATTTTAAGTCCCTTGCGTCTACCAATTCCGCCACCCAGGCGCACTCTGTGATATTGTCTGAAACAAGCCGATGACCTGCCTTATCCATGTCGCCTTTCTTCTTGAACAAGTGCCAGAACGCTCTGAAAGGCATCGGTTCTCTTTTGCAGGATCACGGCCGCCCGACCCTGCATTCATAGCTAACGCAGGATTTAAAAGCAAGGGGAAAATAAGCTGGAAACCTTTAAAATATTTTGCATCATATAAATATTAATAGCATATCTCTTGATTCAAAAAGATGTCTTGGATTCCCGACAACAGTGTTGTTCCGGGCATTACCAGAGGATTTGATCACTCTGTGATTAGTCACTCAGGTGACTCCGAGGAGGTCCATAGATTCCCCGCCCCCGCCACCACTCCTCTGGCCGATTTCGTTTTTCAAATGCACGAATTAGCGAAACGGCGTACTAATCGAAAGATTACATGGATAGAAACTATCGTAGATAGATCGGATTGGAAAAGATCCAGGGGCGCCACCCGAAGACAAAGAGTCGGCGGTACACCTCAACCCGGTAAACCCCTTTTTCTCGCACACTGAAAACCGCTTCTCTTGCCTGCCATTTTTTTTCAAGACGGCCGTCCTTGATAAGCCGGATCTCCCCATCCGAAGGGATTTCGATGACGATCTCCCCTTTTTGAAAGGCACCGTCCTCTCCCATGACGAGATAGGAACCGTCTGAAGACAGGAAGTCAAAACGAAACCCCCTTGCAGGGCAGAGTCCGTCATGCGCGATGAACAGGCGCCCCTCACTGAGGGCCTCGTATATGGCCTCTTTACCCGCCACAAAATCCTTCCAGATCTTTTTGTGCAGCAAGACATGGACGTTCAGAGTATTCAGGAGAAAATCATAGGAAAAGGGCAGAATGTGAATGGGCCCCCATTTAAAGTGGCTCCCGTGAGCATCCGAACCACCGATGGCGGAAACCCGACGGTCCCGGCACAGGGCATCCCAGAAGGCCAGTGTTTTCCGGCTGGGCCCTTTTAAGAGCTGTCTTTTAAAGGCAAGAAAAACCAGCCCATGAAGCGGTGTTTTGACCCTTTCCTTCCACCGGGATGAGAAATTCCATAAGCAGATGCCCCGGTACCCGTTCACGTAAAGATCTTTCCACCGATAGGCCCTGGATTTTTCCACAAAGGGCATGCCCTTTTCAAATGGGTGGGCGAGGAATCCGAACCCACCCTGATCATTGACCCGGTCGATCACTTCCTGGGGACTGAGGTTTTCTCCCTTAACCGGGTCACTGAGGCCGTAGGCCAGATAATGATGGTCGTGTCTCCCGATCTCCAGGCCCATAAAAACCATGGTCTTTCCATGGAAACCCTCCTCTTCCAGGTGGAGATCGTCCGTCATAAAATCATGATCATTGAGGGCGATAAAGTCCAGGCCCAAGTCGGTCGCCAAGGCTGCAATTTCAGGCACCTTGAGGCTGCCGTCCGAATACCGGGAGTGAATGTGAAGATTGCCGACATATTCAAAATTAAACATAACCGCAAAAGAGACTTCCTAGCTCAGAGGTTCAAGACAATATCCGTTTCCGAAGAGCATTTAAAAGCGATGACGGATATAAATCATTTAAGGTAAATTTTCAACAATAAACGGAAATTATCGGTTGAAATAATTGTCTTCCGAAGTGAAAAAGACTATGAAGTGATGAGAAGGTGGGCGGAGAAAGAGTTTCATCAGAGGTCGTAACCGATCCTCTTTAGGAGAGCCCGGGAGTTGCCGAGGAGCCCGTCCAGTGAACCCGAAGGCAATCCGGCGCCTTCGGCAACACGGCGCGCGAATTGTTCCGTTACCAAATCGTCCGGTTCATGGGCGTCTGAATTCAAAACGAGTTCGGCGCCGGCCCTTTTTGCCAGACCCGCCACATGCCCGTTGGTGAGACTGTGCCCTCTTCTTGCCGAGATCTCCAGAAATATCCCCCTTTTTACGGCCATTTGCACTTCATCCATGCGGATTAAACCCGGATGGGCCAGGATATCTATATCCGCCATGAGTGCGGCCAGGTTGGTCCCGGGTGCGACAGGTTCGGCAATGGTTTCTCCGTGAACGACGACAAGCTTGGCACCCAGATCCCGGGCCGTTTTTGCCAGAGATCCGATGAGTTTCGGCGGGACATGGGTGAGTTCCACCCCCGGGACGACCCTTACCGACTGGGTGTCATTCAGATCACCAGCAACCTGCACAATTCTGGGAACGATAAAGTCGAGGTTGGATGAATCGGCATGGTCCGTGATGGCCACAGCCTCATATCCCATGAATTCAAACCGTCTGATGAGTTCGGACGGGATCAAGGCCCCGTCACTGAAAATAGAGTGTGTATGCAGATCAATCACGACAATTTTCACCCAAATGCGCTTTTAATGACCCAGCACCTTTCAACGGCTGATCGCACCCAAAAACCTTTCCTGAGTATACAGATTCAGCGGCTACATCTTGTACTTGCCAAAATCCTCCGGATTCAACTTTTCCAGGATCTCCTGCCACTTCTTTCCCTGCTCTGACTTGTCTTCCGGTTCTGCCTTCAAGTCAATCTGCGCGGATTTACTGATAACTTCCTCCGAGACAAATATCGGCGCTCCCATTCTCAAGGAAAGAGCAAGGGCGTCACTCGGCCTTGCATCGATTGAAATTTCCTTGCCCTTGATGTTGATATAGATCAGGGCGAAGTAAGTATTATTCTTCAGGTCGCAGACCTCAACTTTGATCACTTTCAAATCAATCATATCCATGATATTTTTGAGCAGATCATGGGTCATGGGCCGCGAAAACTTGATGCCCTCCAGTTCGCTTGCAATGGCAGTGGCTTCAAGAAGACCGATCCATATAGGCAGGGTTCTTTCGCCCTCAACCTCTTTGAGGATAACTATTGGGCTATTTGTCAGGGGATCTACGGTTAATCCGGATACAACCATAGGTCTGTACATAATGGCCTCCCTTGGTAACCTTACGCACCAGTCTGAAACATAGAAATATTTTTGTCAATAAAACGATCAAACGGAAAATCGGACGCCTGTCTCCGCAATCGATCTCCGGTCCACAAAAAACTTGATTTAACGGGTAGATCTGGCTATCAATTAAGCTCAATTTTCCGGAAAATAAAGAGGATAAAAATACAAGATATGGATATTTTTGGAGAAAAGGCTGTTTATCCCTATGTGCTTGATCACAAACCGGGATTCCTGTTGGGTTGGCTCCTTTATAGACTCTTTCAGAGGGCCCATGTTGATGAAAACATGAAAAAGGCCCTTAAGCAGATGCACAGGGACGGAACGGTGGTTTATGCTGTCAAGTACAGGGGTAAGCTGGATTACCTGCTCTGCCACTACAATTTCCGAAGAAGACGCCTTCCCTATCCCAAAATAGCCCTTGATCTCAATATATCCATGCTATTACCCTTCACCCGCTTTGTAAAGATCTTTCTATCCCGGTTCGCCCTCATCCTCAAGGGGCAGCGCATCCCCAGCCCTTACCAATCGGGCTTTTATAAACAGGCCCTTGAGGCAGGAACGCCCTTCTTCGTTTTTCTGGTCGACCCCAAGGGTTTTGTCAGACATTTTGTGCATGCAGAGAAAGATCATTTTCAGTTCCTGCTGGAGGTCCAGAAGGATTTGGAACGGCCCATTTACGTGGTTCCCCAGTTGCTTCTTTTTAATAAAACACCTGAAAGGGTACAATCGACTCTCACCAGCATTCTGTTCGGATACAAAGACAATCCCGGCGCCATCCGAAAGATCGCCCTCTTTTTCCGTCACAACCGCAAGGCACTCATCGACTTCGGGCGTCCGCTTGATCTCAAGTCCTATCTGCGACAGCAACCGCCCGACAGGCCGGTCCAGGAAATGGCTTCGGAAATCAAACAGACCCTCATTGAAAGCATCGACAGTCAGAAGCGGATCATTCTCGGCCCGATCATGAAATCCAGGCAACAGTTCAAAGAAACCGTGCTCATGGACAACCGGGTCCGGGAGAAACTCGCGAGCCCGGCGGGAGGGAAAAAGAAAGCCCTCAAACAGAGGCGTAAAAAGGCCGGGGAATATTTTGACGAGATTGCCGCTGATTTCAACATCACCTATATCCAGATCTTTCGAAAGATCCTGAAGTGGTTCTGGAAGAGGCATTTCGATGGAATAGAAGTCGATACGGCAAGTCTGGCGACGGTCAGAGAATGGCCCCGAAAGGGGACACTGATCTATGTCCCCTCCCACAAGAGCCACATTGATTATCTCATTTTAAATTACGTTCTCAGTGAGTATCACATGCATACGCCCAGGGTCGCCGCAGGTAAGAACCTCGCCTTTTGGCCCATGGGGCATATCTTTCGAAAGTCCGGGGCCTTTTTTATCCGCCGGTCCTTCAAGAACGCAAAACTGTACCTCGAGGTCTTCAACCGATACATCAAGGCCTTGCTCGAAGAGGGACATCCCATTGAATTTTTCATCGAGGGAGGAAGAAGCCGAAATGGAAAACTGGTCTCGCCGAAGACCGGCTTTCTTTCCATCCTCCTCAATGCACATCAGGAAGGCTTCGGCAATGACCTCGTCTTTGTTCCCGCCTCCATCGCCTATGACAGAATCGTCGAAGAGAAGTCCTATATCCAGGAACTGGGCGGGGCGCCCAAGAAAAAAGAAAACATCATGCAAATGATCAAGGCAAGACGCCTTCTTAAACGAAAATACGGAAAAATCTACATCCGTTTCGCGCAGCCCTTTTCCCTGAATGAATACCTGACCGAGACAGGCCCTTATTCCCATGAAACCCAGCACAATTTGGCGTTTTCGCTGGTCCGGTCCATCAATGCGGTCACGCCTGTCACCCCTCTGTCCCTTGTAGCCACGGCCATCCTCGCCGATCACCGGAAAGGGTTTCATCCTTCCGAGCTTATTGAAACAGTGGACGTTTTCCTGACATTCCTCAATAGATCAAGAGCCCCGGTAACCGACTCACTGACGGATGCATCCCGGGCGGTCCAGGAAACCCTTCCTCTTCTTGTGGACTGGAAGATCATCGACTTGCTGGAAAAAATGGGTAGTGCCGATGAACCGTTTTACTATATCGAAGAGGAGAAACAGCTTGAACTTGAATACTACAAAAACAGCATCATTCATTTCTTTATCCCCCACGCCTTTGTGAGCGTATCTCTCCTGACCGGCACGGAGGAAACAAAAGAGTTGGAATCAATCCTCGAAGACTATGCCTTTCTGAGGCATCTTTTCAGAAATGAGTTTGTTTTCGATGAAAAGGAGGATTTCCGGCAAGAGGTCCTCGACCTGATCGAGTATTTTCTGAAATCTGCCTTCCTGTCCGGTTCGCCGGAAAACGGAGGCTACCGAATCACGAAGCTCGGCTTCGACAAGCTGCCGATCTTCGCATCAATGGCCAAGACCTTTCTGGAATCCTATTGGATTGCCGCAAAATCCATGCATGAGAAGCATGGAAGCAAGAGGGGTGAGATCTTGAAGGCCATGAACACCACGGCCAAACGATACCATAAACTGAAAATCATCGACCACATCGGCGCATTGTCCCCACTGAACTTCAAGAATGCCATGCCGGTTATCAATCACGATATTCTGAGGGCCACGCACGACTCGGATGATGATGCCGGGGCGGCCCTGGAGCGGCTCTCGCATTTCACCCATCGGCTCTACAGCTTTTCACACTACAGGCACTAAAATCGGTGTATCCGGCCTTTGAAATTCAACCCGATAAAATCGATAGGTTCCACAGGCCGAAGCCCCCTTTGGGGCAAATCAAGGCCCGCAACTACTCAGCTAGATAGGCTGTAGGCATTTAGGCTGTGAGGTACCGCAGGAA
>CAYNYM010000226.1:0-5854 GCA_964401325.1 uncultured Desulfobacteraceae bacterium
TATGTGGACGAGAGGGGTTATGTTGACGTGGTCAAAGGAATCATTCAGGACCTATACTGGCAGGGCAATGCGGTTATCATCGGCCGGGGCAGCCAGTACATACTCAAGGATTATCAAGAGACCTGGCATATTCTGCTCGTTCAAAATCTTGAACTTCGCATTCGCTTTGTGATGGAGAAGTACAAATTGAGCCGGGATGATTCCGAAAGGGCCATCAAGACAAGGGATCAGGCCAGAAACCAGTTTTTGACCTTTTTTTCTGAAAAACAATCCCATGATGATCCCATGTCCTATGACCTGGTCCTGAACATGAATCGCATAACAATGGAAAAGGCAGAGGGACTCGTCACTGAATTGATCGCTTGATGCCGTTTTGCGACCCGAAAAAAAGATAGGCCAAGTCTCAGGGTCCCTTTGAAAAAAATGATAGGGCAAATATTACCGATGGACTTCGTGACAATGGCCTACCCGATTAAAAGTTTAACACAAGGTGCCGCGTCATTCAACCAAAGAAAAATTGGAAACGTCCTATGGCGTTTACCCTTTCAAGGCTACCGTGAAGTTACGGGCATGGCAAGGGAATTACCTTTAAGTCTCTAATTTCAATCAAGTAATTCGCGAATCAGACCCGTAGTAACAGATATGGAATTACAGGAATGTTCAATGAGATGTTTGAATGTGCGGGAAAGATTCGCGTGCTCTTTTTGTAATTTATCCGTGTCAATTGACCTGATTTCGAGGTCCCCCGAACCAAGAATCGACGCAAGTCGGGGCTCATGTCCTATATCGATGAATGGCACGTGACCGAACACATCTTTTTTATTCAGTTTTATTAAAGAGATAAGCCCCTTTGAGGTCTCGATTACGACATAGATTTCACCTGTCGCTATGGAGAAGGCCTTTTCGTCTTGAGCCCCCTGCTTAATGATCATTTTCGTGTCCCTTGGGATTTCCAACATTCCGGGTCCACTTGTGGAAAGTTCCACGGCCCGGTCCGTGGCCTTTCGTAGCCTGCCCGCTAAACTCAAGAGAAGTTCCCTGAAACCCGGCGAAAGAAGCGAATACTCCTCATGGAGACGCTGAGTGTCCAACAGGCCTAATCGGACATGACCCAGGGCGGTTACGGTAGCACTGCGTTCGTACTCGCTGAAAAGAAAAGAGGAAATAGACCCAATAAAACTTCCCTCACCCAGCTGGGAAATGGTTAAAGGTCCCGTGCTCGTCTCTCGGGTTATCTTCACCTGTCCTTCAAGAATCACCCAGTTCCATTTACCATGTGCCCCCTCTTTCACGACCACCTCACCGCCAGGGAATTCCTCTTCATCAATGATATACAGGTAATCCACAAAGGGTCTCTTGAGAATCAGGCCTTTGCCCTTTTTTTCAACACTCCCCCCCCCTGGCGCCGAAGTGGGACCGACCTTCTTGATCAGGCCATCATCCAGCATTCGAAGGGCCTCGAGGACGATTTGCATTCGGGTCTGCCCCACAACGCTTCCGGCATAGACCCTTTCCTGTAAAAACTCGAAAGACCCTGTCGTCCACCCGAATAAGGCATGAATGGCATCAATGCCATATAAGGACCCTAGGGCGGCATTGATAGGATTTCCGTTTTCGAAATAGATGACTCCCTGAGACTCGGCATAGGGGCTGTGCAGATGCAGGGTACCGGTACTGTTATTGCCACCAAGTATCTGAAAGACATCTGCCAGGCTAATGAAACTCAGATCCCCCGCAAATGGTGGCCTGTCATGCATACCTTTCCCTATCGTGTCCATTTCAGTTCTTTTTGGAGATGACGCAAGGTCAGGAGCAGGCATTGTTTCAAGGTCGAGCCTGCGCCCGCTCCTTTCAGTGCGCTTGCAGGAAAAGACGGGACCTTGAGTTTACTGTTAAGGTCTTTCTCCATCCTCTCGAGAGAGAGGATTGGAATGCCCTCCTTTCCGAGATCCCGCTTGTTATATTGGAGAATCAGCGGTATTTTAAAAATGCTTATATTCTGCTCTCTCAGGTTTTGCTGAAGATCTTTCAAGGACAATAGGTTGGCTTTTCTGCGGATTGTCAATGAATCCGCCACAAAAACCACGCCGTCCACCCCCCTGAGGACCAATTTTCTGGTGGAACTGTACTTGGTTTGGCCAGGCACCGTGTAGAGCTGAACCCTTACATCGCAACCGCGGATCTTCCCCAACCCTATGGGCAGGAAATCGAAATACAAAGTCCGGTCGCCTTTTGTATTGATCGAGACCATTTCTTCGGTTGTGTTCTTTTTAAAGGCCTTGAAAATATATTCCAGATTAGTCGTTTTCCCGCCCCGACCCGGCCCGTAGTAAACGATCTTGCATTCGATGATTCTGTCCCTTGGATTGAATTTCGCCATATGTTTTCTCGATTTTCTCGTTTTTCATATCATAATACCGGAAGGTTTCGGGCGATCTTGCGCCGCCGTCGAATTTCCAGGGTATTTTTAATTTTTTGTCAACAAAATGCGGCGTCCGATCGGGGTTTACGAATCCGCCAGGATACTTGCGGCCCAAAATCCTTCATGTAGCGGGACCTAGAAAAACAGTAAAATACAGTCAAGTCAAGAAAATTTGCTTCTTGAAAGGAGTCCTTGCATAGCGGTGTTTTGCAGATCGCACGACATTGCGCCGTTTGCAGATTTGAATAGTCGGTATCATTGGACCGCATGTATTAAATAGCCCATTCCCCGGGTATCTTCAACCCATAAGAGGTAAGGTCCATCATTTCCGCCTTTGACCGATTGTTCATGCCTTGAAGGAGCGGTCGCCTCGCCCCCTCATTTACTGATGAGTTCGCCTGTCGATTGCGTGGGTGGGCACTCTGTAATTATTGGCATTTTTGTTGCATAATTATTGGATATATGATTCTTTAATGTCAAAATTATGACGAGGTGGAACCATGGATATAGGTAACAGGCGAAGGGATTTTCGAGTTGAACTTGAGCTGTATTCCAGATGGAAAGCCTTGACAGTTGAAGAAACCGAACTTGTCAGAAGAGGAAAGGGAAGTACTCTCTTAAAGCAGACGGAAATACTCAGCCCGATCGATGAAATTCTTCAGCAAACCGCCCCCGGGTCCCAGGAAGAGAAGTGGTACAGATCCCTTCAATTAATCAATAACAAGCTTGACTTTATTATTGATCACGTATTTCTTGAATCGAACGGACCGCCTCAGCACAAGGACAAGATTATAGAGTTAAGCGGTTCAGGCCTGAAATTCAACACGCATGAGGAACTTTCCCTGGGCACTCTTCTCAGAATGAACATCATTGCGCCCGCCACCTTTCAATATCGGGTGGAGTTGATCGCAGAAGTCTTGCGGGTTGAGCACAAAGGGCAGGTCTCTGAAGTTGCGGCCCAAATTGAGGAAATCAGTGGGGAGGCAAAGGATGCCATTGTCAAAATCGTCTTTCAACAACAGAGGGCGGAGATAAGACGTGACAAAAGGAATCAGGGGGAACAAATTGAAGGTTGAAGTATCCTTGGAAAGCCTGATCAGGGTTTATAAACTGGCGACTTTGGGCAAACTCGTGGCCGGCTTGGTCCATAACCTGAACGGTCCTTTACAGAACATCAGCATCGATATCGAGATGATGGCCCATCTGCTCATGAATGAAGGCACGAGGGATAAGGACCTGGAAGACATTTTCAGCCCCCGCCTCAAGCGCATGGAGGGCGAATTCGATGCCATCAATCACCTCATCCGAACCGCTTCCATGAAAGCCAGTACAGAGGAAGATTTTCGTGAACACCAAAATTTCAACGACTTGCTTGACGAGGCGTTCTCGTTTTTGAAAGCGAATCTCTATTTCAAGCACAACGTCCAAAAGGATTTTGATTTTCAGGTCGATCTGCCTTCAATCGCAAGATTTCCTGAGATGGTGCCCCTGGCACTGAGTTGGTTTGTCCAGGCCCTTGTCGAGGAACTGGAGAGAGAGAAGATACGGGGACTGGGAGTAACGGCCCGATCTACGGATTCAAGAGTCGAAATGTCCTTTGTCATTCAAGGGGGCAATCTGACCGAGTCCTTTTTTCGGGGACTTGAAGTCGAGATATCTCCTACACAACCCATCAGAGTTGAAAATCACGACCTTGGGGTGGCGTTGGCCGTGCTCCTGCTGAAAAAGGCCGGCGTCGCAATAGAAGCCAAGACCACCCCATCCCAAGACCTCATTTATTTGGGCATTCCCCTGGTTTAGGAAGAGGAACGAACGGTCGTCCGCCTCCGGCTGGAAGGCAATCCCGCGATAGGCGAGACAAAACAATGCCTTGATGGGTGGATTAGGGTCGTCTATGGCGATTCTTATCTCCGCGTGCCGACCGCTGATATGCTCAAGACCTACACGTAATCACCCCGTTTAAACTTGGCAATTTCGGTTCCCATCGTCAGCACGACGTCCGACAGGATGGGCCTCAGCTTGTCCGGCATCTCCGGATTCGACGCCATTTTCCGTAAACTCCCAAGCCTCTCCTCCAGATGCCCAACCAATGGATCGAGTCCTTTGGATGACAGAGAGGGATCGCCCAGTTTTTCGCCGTAGAAATCAATAAGATCAAGAGTCTTTTGTATTTCATCCAAGACCGGTTGATTTCCAACGGCCTCTGAGGGTCTCCTAATCTGCTCGATGCCTCGGAGAATCTGGACGCCGCCTACGACGGGATCGCCACTCGGCTGGACATTTGGGACCCCGCCTTTTTCAACCCCGGCCATTTTTTCGTCCATAATTTTTTGGAAATCGTTTTCGCGGTTTACCTTTTTGTCGACCCTCTTGGCGGTCTGATGCAGGAGGGGCGCTTGATCCTCATATACTTTCATTGTTCTCTCCTTCTCGATCATGTCCTCTCATTCAAGTCTAACCTCTTTCTATGCAAGATGACTGCCATAATGTTTTTTCGATGCCTGGAAACCCCTTGAAAAAATTCAAGGGCAAGTTTTACGGTCTTTCTTGATAATTTTCTATGACCTTTTTTTAGTGCAATGCCACGGCCTGGTGTGGTGTTACGCAGCAAGGGATAGGAAGGATCTTCCGCAGGAGCGGAAAATTTTGACTAACCAATCATTTCCAGAGAAATCTGTGAGATATGATTGAGGGCAACCACTTTCTCGGCAGCGCCCAACTTTATCGCCTCTTTCGGCATCCCGAACACCACACAACTTTTTTCATCCTGCGCGATGGTTCTGGCGCCGGTTTCTCGCATCTTGAGCAGTCCTTCGGCACCGTCCGCCCCCATGCCGGTCAGGATGATGCCCAGGGCATTGGCTCCGGCATAATCCGCGACGGACTTAAAGAGGACATCCGCGGAGGGTCGCTGATGATGAACCATTGGCCCGCTTTTGACCTGCACATAATAGCGTGCCCCACTCCGCCTCAACAGCATGTGATAATTTCCGGGGGCGATAAGTGCACGTCCATTGACGACCGTATCACCCTCTTGGGCCTCCTTTACATTTATGGCACACAGGTTGTCCAGTCTTTCTGCAAATGACGTTGTAAATTTGGCCGGCATGTGTTGCACGATTAAAATACCCGGGACATTGTGGGGCATACCGGTCAGAACGGTCTTGATAGCTTCTGTTCCCCCGGTTGATGCGCCGATGGCAATCATTTTGTTGGTCGTTGCCGAAAGGGCCCGCAAGGAGACCCCCTGTTTCGCTATCCCGACGGAGGGACTGGGTTCCGATTTTGCCTGGACGTTCACATGGGCCACGGCTCTGATCTTGTCCGCCAACTGCACACTCATGTCTCCGACCGAATAGGCGGCGGAGGGCTTGGAAATCACTTCGAGCGCTCCCATGGACAGGGCATCCATGGCGAGTTTACCGCCTTTCT
>CAYNYM010000227.1:0-5845 GCA_964401325.1 uncultured Desulfobacteraceae bacterium
GCACGAACCGGTAGGCGCCATGGGCGCGGATACACCCCTTGCCGTGCTCTCGGAAAAGAACCAACTCCTCTACGGGTATTTCAAACAACTTTTTGCCCAGGTGACCAATCCTCCCATTGACCCGGTCCGGGAAGAACTGGTCATGTCGACGATGACCTTTATGGGCAATCCTGGAAACATCCTCTCCGAAATCCCCCAACACAGCCGCCTTGTCAAGCTGCAGCATCCCGTCCTTTCCAATGAAGATCTGAATCGGATCAGGAATCTCAATGTGGATGGCTTCCGCTCCTTTCCCCTGTCCATGGGTTTTCCTGCGGGGGGTGGCGGAATCAAGCTGAGATCGGCCCTTGACGGGCTTTGCCGGCAGGCCTCTGAGGCGGTGAAGCAGGGGCGTTCCCTACTCGTTCTGAGCGATCGCGCTCTGCCCGAGGGGCAGGTCCCCATCCCGGCCCTCCTTGCCGTCTCGGCCGTCAATCAGTATCTCGTAGGAAAGGGGATTCGCACCAGCGCCGGACTGATTTTGGAGACCGGGGAACCTCGGGAGGTCATGCACCTCGCTCTCTTGCTGGGCTACGGTGCAACAGCGGTCAACCCCTACCTGGCCTTTGAAACGGTGGCCGCCATGGCCCTTCGGAAAGAACTGGATAACGACCTGGGTGTCGGCGTGGCCATTGAAAATTATATCAGGGCGCTGGTCAAGGGGCTTTTGAAAATCATGTCCAAGATGGGCATTTCCACCCTTCGAAGCTATCGGAGCGCCCAGGTCTTTGAGGCCGTCGGGCTCAACACCGAACTGTTGAATACCTATTTCCGGGGAACGACTTCGCGTATCGAGGGCATCGGCCTGGATGAAATCGCCGAAGAGGCCGACAAACGCCACACAGAGGCCTGGAGCTCGGCCCCGGATATCCCGAAAATTCTTCCGGGTGGAGGGTTTTACCGCGTGCGGAAGGATGGAGAACGACACCTTTTCAGCCCAGAAGCCATCATCGAACTCCAGCAGGCGACCCGGAAAGGGGACCGCGGTTTGTACCGGAAATATGCGGCCCGGATCAATGACCAGGCCGAGGCCCGGTTCACCCTTCGAGGCATGTTTCGTTTCAAGAAGACCACACCCATCCCCCTGGGGGAAGTAGAACCGGTAGAAGCCATCTTCAAACGGTTTGTCACGGGCGCCATGTCTTTTGGTGCCATCAGCAGGGAGGCCCATGAGACCATCGCCATTGCCATGAATCGGTTGAAGGGAAAGAGCAACAGCGGCGAGGGGGGCGAGGACCCGGAGCGCTACAAGCCGCTTCCGAACGGAGACAGCCGCTGCAGTGCCGTCAAGCAGGTGGCAAGCGGCCGTTTCGGCGTGACCGCCGAATACCTGGTGAATGCCGGGGAAATTCAGATCAAAATGGCCCAGGGCGCCAAACCCGGCGAGGGGGGACAGCTTCCGGGACATAAGGTCAACGAAGAGATTGCCCGGGTGCGCTATTCGACGCCGGGGGTGACGTTGATTTCCCCTCCTCCGCATCACGACATCTATTCCATCGAGGACCTTTCCCAACTCATCTTTGATCTGAAAAACGTGAACCCCGATGCACGGATCTCCGTAAAACTCGTTTCCGAGATCGGTGTCGGCACGGTGGCGGCGGGCGTGTCCAAGGCCCATGCCGATATGGTCCTGATCAGCGGGTTCGACGGGGGAACCGGGGCCTCGCCTCTTTCCTCCATCCGGCATACCGGTGCGCCGTGGGAGTTGGGCCTGTCCGAGACCCAGCAGACTTTGATTCTCAACGGATTGCGCAGCCGGATCAGGGTCCAGGTGGACGGTCAGATGAAGACGGGACGGGACGTAATCGTTGCGGCGCTGCTCGGCGCCGAAGAGTATGGGTTCGCCACGGCGGTCCTGGTGGTCCTGGGCTGTGTCATGATGCGCAAGTGCAACGCCAATACCTGCCCGGTGGGCATTGCCACCCAGGACCCAAGACTGCGCAAACGTTTCACGGGCGAACCGGAATATGTCCAGAACTTCTTCACCATGCTCGCGGAAGAAGTCCGGGAGTATCTGGCGCAACTCGGCTTTCGTAAATTGGAAGATGTGATCGGGAGATCGGATCTCTTGGAAATGAACCATGCCGTTGATTTCTGGAAGGCCAAGGGTCTGGATTTCAGCGGAGTTTTCCATCGGCCGGAACAGTTCGAGGGTGCCTCCTTGCGCTGCGCTGAGGCCCAGCAACATGACATTCGTTATGTCCTGGACCGTCAGCTCATCCAGTCGGCAGGCGAGGCCCTGGCATCCAAGAAGAAGATTGTCATCGAAAAGGCCATCCGTAATATCAATAGAACCACGGGCGCCATGCTCTCGGGAGAGATTGCCAAGCGTTACGGAAATGAAGGCCTGCCCGAAGACACCATCCTGTGCAGGTTCAGGGGAGCAGCGGGACAGAGCTTCGGCGCCTTTGCCGCACGGGGCCTGACGCTTATCCTGGAAGGAGAAGCAAACGACTACTTGGGCAAGGGGCTTTCCGGAGGGAAGATCATCGTCAAACCCTATCCGGGTGCTGATTTCGAGCCCTCCAGGAACATCATCGCCGGAAATGTCCTCCTCTATGGGGCCACCTCGGGTGAGGCCTATATCCATGGGATGACGGGGGAACGGTTTGCCATTCGTAACAGCGGGGCCAGCGCGGTGGTCGAGGGCGTCGGGGATCACGGGTGTGAATACATGACGGGCGGCAGGATCGTGGTGCTGGGGGAGACCGGCATCAATTTCGCGGCGGGCATGAGCGGTGGGATCGCCTATGTCTTCGATCCGGACAGACAGTTTGACAGCCGCTGCAATCTGGATATGGTGGACTTGGAGCTGGTCGTGGATGAAAGCGATATCCTGGAACTCAAGACCCTGATCGGTCGGCATCTGACGCATACCGGCAGTCAGAGGGCATCCGGGATTCTTGACAATTGGGAGGCGTGTCTGCCGTTTTTTGTCAAGGTGTTCCCCATGGAGTACCGCAGGGTCCTCGGCATGATGAGCAAAGAAGACGAGTCTACGGAGAGGGCGGAGGTGGAGCATGGGTAAACCGACAGGATTTCTGGAATACCGGCGCAAAGAGCCCGGATATCGCCCCAGAGAAGAGAGGCTTGGGGATTTCAGGGCCGTGGAACTTCACGCCACCCAGCAGGATCTTCACGCCCAGGCGGCTCGATGTATGGAATGCGGAACCCCTTTCTGCCACGCCTATGGATGTTCTCTGGGCAATGTGATCCCGGAGGTCAACGATATGGTTTACAGGGACAAGTGGCAACAGGCCCTCAATCTTTTGCTTTCCACCAATAACTTTCCGGAGTTCACGGGACGTCTGTGCCCGGCCCCCTGCGAGGCGGCGTGTGTGGCCGGGATCCATGATGATCCCGTGACCATTCGGCAGATCGAACTGGCCGTCATCGAGAAAGGTTTTGAAAGCGATTACTTCCGGGCCGGTCCTCCGGTTCGGCGTCTCGATCAGCGGGTGGCTGTGATCGGGGCGGGACCTGCCGGCCTGGCCGTTGCGGACACCCTGAACAGGGCCGGGTACCGGGTGACGGTCTTTGATGCGGCCGTGTATCCGGGGGGCATCCTCAGGTATGGGATCCCGGACTTCAAACTCGAAAAATGGGTCGTGGAGCGACGCATCGGGATGATGAAGCAAGAAGGCATTGTCTTTGAAATGGGCGTCAACGTGGGGGATGATATCTCCTACCGGTATCTCACGAAACGGTTCGACGCCCTCTGCCTGGCCTGCGGGGCCAGGGAACCCCGGGATCTCGAAATACCGGGCCGGGACTTGAAAGGCATTCATTTCGCCATGGATTACCTTGTTCAGCAGAACAAGAAAATCGGGGGTGAGGACGTTGATCCTTCAGAGGTAATCACGGCAGAGGGTAGGAACGTCGTGGTCATCGGCGGCGGGGATACGGGATCGGACTGTTTGGGCACCGCCCTGCGACAGGGCGCCGGGAAAGTCACCCAACTGGAGATCCTGCCCAGACCTCCTGCCGAAAGAGACGCGTCGACGCCGTGGCCCCTGTGGCCACGGATGTTCAGAGAAACGCACGCCCACAAGGAAGGCGGAGAGCTTCTTTGGTCCGTCACGGCCCGGGCCTTTCTGGGAGAGAAGGGCCGGATCAAGAAGGTTCATTGCGTTGAAGTGGGATGGAAAAATGCCGAAGACGGGTCGCTGGAGGCCCCGAAGGAAAGGGCGGGTAGCGAATTCGAAGTTGACACGGACCTCGTGCTGGTGGCCATGGGATTCGTCGGGCCGGGCGAGAACCGTCTCGTTGAAGAACTCGGGATAAAAAGGGATTTGCGGGGAAACGTGAGGGCGGATGAAAGTAACATGACAAATGTTCCCGGTGTGTTCGTGGCAGGAGATATGACCCAGGGACAGTCCTTGGTGGTGCGGGCCATTGCGGACGGCCGAAAGGCGGCACAGGGGATCCGGAATTTCTTGTTAAAGAGGGCGTGAGAACTTGATTTGTGCTCCGAAAGTGACTATGGGAATATCACCACCCGCTTCGCTCGAGGCACAAAGAACACAGAGAGGGGGCAAAGGAAAAACCGTCAGCGACTTCGCCGCCGCGGTTTTGACGGCCCGAAGGGCCTAGTCCTTTTTACTTGCCGTCCCCTCAACGGCAAGTAAAAAAAGAATCCCCTCCGTGTCCTCTGTGCCTCTGTGGTAGAATTATATTTTATTTGACATCGGATTTATACGAGTCGAACCAAAAGATAACCACCAGAACACAACATTGATCCTATGAAAAAATACCCAGCCATACTGGCCCTGGAAGACGGCACCCTGTTCAGGGGTCGCTCCTTTACCGGACATGTCGAGAGTGAAGGGGAGGTGGTCTTCAATACGAGCATGTCGGGTTACCAGGAGATCCTGACGGACCCTTCCTACTGCGGTCAGATGGTCACCATGACCTACCCCCTGATCGGCAACTACGGTGTCAACGAAGAGGACATCGAATCCCGGAGGATCCAGGTCAAGGCCCTCATTGTAAAGGAATACCAGAAATATCCGAGCAACTGGCGGTCCCGGAAGAGCCTGGCCGAATACCTCAAATCAAACAACATTCCCGGCGTGGAAGGTATCGACACCCGTGCACTGACCCGGCATATCCGGCAGGCGGGGGCCATGAAGGCGGCCCTGTCCACCCTGGACACGGATCCGGATTTCCTGGTGGAAAAGGCACGGCGATCTCCGGACATGATCGGGCGGAATCTGGCCGGAGAGGTGACCTGCCGGGAACCATATCTTTGGAAGGACGGCAAACCTGAGTACCTCAGAGGGGGGCTGGAGGGCTTTGAGTGGCCTGACGAGCCCGGAAAGTGGCGAGTGGTTGCCATGGATTTCGGGGTGAAATACAACATCCTCCGGTCCCTGGAGAATAAGGGCTGCAGCATCCTCGTGCTGCCCGCCCATGCCGATTCTCAAACTATCGAGCGCATCGCTCCGCATGGGCTCTTCCTGAGCAACGGACCCGGGGACCATCCGGGCTCAGATCGACCGAAGGCCTATTTTCGGCATCTGCCTGGGGCACCAGTTGGTCGGGTTGGCCTTGGGGGGCAGGACCTTCAAGCTCAAGTTCGGGCACCGGGGGGGAAACCAGCCCGTCAAGGATCTTTCCACGGGAAAGGTGGAGATTACATCTCAGAACCATGGTTTTTGCGTGGATATGGCGTCTCTGAAAAATCCCGATATTGAATTGAGCCACATCAATCTCAATGACAGGACACTGGAGGGCCTTGTCCATAAAAAGACGCCGCTTTTTTCCGTGCAGTACCACCCGGAGGCCTCCCCCGGACCGCATGACG
>CAYNYM010000228.1:0-5829 GCA_964401325.1 uncultured Desulfobacteraceae bacterium
GATAGATAACCACATTCGGTCCTTTTTCACAAAAACCATGGCAGCCGGTTGCTCTGATATCAACTTCAGTCTCTAAAGATTGTTTTTTGATTTCTTCTTCAAAAGCGCGGATAACCCTGTCGCTACCGAGGCCGAGACACCCCGTTCCCGCACATATTGAAATACAGGGCTTATTGGGATCTCTTTTTGACAAGATCCCCTTCCGGAGCTCTTCCAATTCAGCATCTGAATTTATCCGTGGCATAATCTTTCCTTACTCATAATTTTTCAACACATCGTCCGCCTTATCCGGTGTTACCCTGGCATGATGTTGTCCATCGACGACTATCTCCGGTCCCAAAGAACAGCACCCGAGGCAATTGCCGTTCTTTAGACTGAACCTTGCCTCCGAATCCGTTTCTCCAGGCCTGATTCCGATCAGGTCCTGAACCTTTTCGAGGAGATGCTGCGAACCACGAATATGGCATGAAGTGCCCGTACAAACATGCACTTCATGACGTCCTTGAGGCGTTAAGCTGAAGGTCTTATAAAAGGTGGCTATTTGCATTACCCGAGTTAATGGCACGTCTAGTTTTTTACTGACCTTCTCTAACACTTCTATAGGGAGCCAATGATTTTCGCTTTGAATCTCCATCAATACGTGAATCAGTGAACTGGCCTTGCCTTGATGTTTATCTATGATCCGGCCGATTTTATCGTTATCCACAGCCAATGTCCTGACCTTCATATTTCTGTCCCTTCTTCTTGTTGCTGCCCTGTCACTCTAGGCGGCAGCAATGAGATTCCGTCTTTCATCGAACTTGACTAATCCTTGCCGTGCTGAGCGATTGAGGTGTCTTGATATTTCAGACGGGCTGATGCCTAAAATCCCGGAGATTTCAGCAGTGGAACGGGATTTTTCCCGCAACAGGGCCATAATCTGGCTTAATTCCAATTTGTCTGCAATTAATTCCTTGAATAACCTGTCCGCCTCGTCGCTGGCAAAAAATCTGTTATACTCTTCTTCCGATTTAACCGGTACCCTCAGCTTCTCCCTTTCCACCAGCTTGATGTAGGGGAGCAAATTGCTTACTGCATCAAGTTTGAACTTTAGGCCATTTTTGTCTATTCCTTCGCCTTTGCCAAGTGGTCCTAACGCCTGCACCTTCGTGGAAAAGTCTTTCAAGAGTTCGGCGAAACGGCTTCCTTCAGAGGCAGATATCCATTCAAGCCTGAGCCTTTCGGGGTTCACCCCTATCACCCCCAGCAGTTTCCTGCCGAGGTGCTTCGTGCTCAGTGCAAGGTAATTTCCTTCCGTGATATAATGGCATTCGCCAGGCCGGCAACCGCCGATGAACACCCCGTCTGCGCCATTTGCGAAAGCGCGAAGAATGAAAGCCAAGTCGACTCTGCCGGAGCACATGAGGCGGATAAGCTTAATTTCAGTAGGATATTGTTGCCTGGAAACTCCAGCCAAATCAGCAGCTGAGTATCCTCACCAATTGCATAAAAAACCCAGAATCCTCGGTTTAAACACAGGCCCTGTACCCATTGTTTTCTCTCCCCTCAGTTAGCAATATTTGCTTTGTTCATTCGTGGCATTTCTTCAAGGGCTGGAAACGCCGCGTCAATTTGGGAAAAAACCTCTTGATCGGTAAAGTGTTTTAGGGTGATCGCCCCTGTTGGACACCGTGAGTTACACAGGCCATCTCCCTTACAGAGGATAGGATTGACCCTGGCCTTTTTGCCTTGTGGCGTATCATAAAACTCTATCGCGCCGTAGGTACAAACTGAAATACATGCCCCACAGGATACGCAATCGACCTCACTTACCTGGCAAACAGCACCGGAGGCTACAATCGAATCCTTTGTTAGAATCGTCGCAGCCCGCCCGGCCGCTCCATAAGCTTGGCTGATCGTTTCCGTTATGTGCTTGGGATAATGGGCCGTCCCGCACAGAAAAATACCATCCACCGCAAAGTCAACAGGTCTTAGTTTTACGTGGGCTTCCTGGAAGAAACCATCCGGGTTCAAAGATACTTTGAATAACTTGGATATTTCATGACTTGTTGCTGAAGGAACAACCGCGGCGGCTAAAGCCAGCCAATCCGTGTCCAGCTCAAGCCTCCGCCCTAAAATAGGATCGGGCACCGTGACCCTCAGAACAGGCCGACCTTTCTCTTTAACGGCTTCCACCCGGGGCTTATCGTCCGGCTCATAGCGAATGAACTTGATGTTTCTATTTGCCGCCTCCCGGTAATACTCCTCTTTAAACCCATAGGTTCTCATATCCCGATAGATAATGGTGATATCCATCCCGGGGTTTATCTCTTTCAATTTAAGGGCGTTCTTTATAGAGTGGCTGCAACACACCCGGCTGCAGTACTTTCGGTCTTCATTTCTGCATCCAACACATTGGATCATCACCAGACTTTTGGAGTTAATCATCCGATCTTCTCCCTTGGCGATTTTTTCCTCCAACTCCACCGAGGTCAACACCCTGTCATTTTCCCCGTACAGGTATTCGGTGGGTTGATATTCTTCAGCGCCGGTGGCGATGATGGTTGCTCCATGGGATATCTCCTTGACCATTTCGCCACATGTCACCTTGGTTGTAAAATTCCCTACATAACCGGACGCCTCTGTGATTTTCGCATCCGTATAGATGTGAATTGAGGCGTGCTGGTAGACTTTGCGTATGATAGCATCCACATGGGCCTGAACATCCATCCCTTCCAGCGTGTGATAAATTCTTCGGGCCATTCCCCCCAAATCAGCCTCTTTTTCCACCAGATAAACCTCAAATCCCTGCTCAGCCAGGCTCAGGGCACTGGTCATTCCGGCCGGGCCGCCACCAACCACTAACGCCGCCCTGTTTACCGGCAGATCGATTTCCTGCAGTGGTTCTAAAAGCTCGCTTCGGGCCACCGCCATCCGGACGATCTCTTTTGCTTTCAGAGTGGCTTCTTTCGGCTCTCGAGAATGCACCCAAGAGCAGTGTTCCCTTATATTGGCCATTTCAAAGAAATAGGGATTAATTCCCCCCTCACGACACGTGTCCCGGAATAGCGGCTCATGTGTCCTGGGGGTACACGCGGCGACCACCACACGATTGAGCCCTTTTTCTCGGATCTTATCCGCTATTTGCCTGGCATTGTCCGTAGAACACGCAAAGAGGCTTTCTTGAGCATGGACAACATGGTCTAAGGTGGAGGCATACTCAACGACCGAAGGAACGTCTACCACTCTTCCGATATTCGCTCCACAATGACACACAAAAACCCCCACCCTGGGTTCCTCTCCTGAGACATCCCTTTCCGGTGGATATTCCCTTTCTCTGTTCAGTTTTCCCCGGCGGTAGGCAAGAAGCTGACTGATAAGGGCATCCGCCCCGCTCGCGCTCATAACCGACTCAGGGATATCCATGGGACCCTGGAAGGCCCCGCTTACAAAAATCCCCGGGCGAGAGGTCTCAATGGGATTAACCGGATTGGTTTTACAGAACCTGTAAGAATTCAGTTCGATGCCATAGGTATCAGCCAGTTCTTCCACTTCAGCAGGAGGGTTCAACCCCACGGACAACACCACCAGTTCGAATTCCTCTTCCTTCACTCCGTCCTCGGCAGTAGCGTATCTTATGGTAACATTCCTGCTTTCCGGGATCTCTCTTCCCAGAGATACGTAGCTTCTAATAAATCGGACACCGGGAAGGTTCTCTGCTCTTTGATAAAACCGCTCGAAATCTTTCCCAAATGACCGAATATCATTATGGAATATGGTGGCTTCAATCCCAGCATCATGATCTTTTGACAAAATCACCTGCTTCTGTGTATAGGCACAGCAAACGGCTGAGCAATAGCGGTTATCGCCCGGGGTAACCCGTCTGGAACCAACGCACTGAATCCAGGCTATCTTTTCAGGATGCTTCCCGTCGGACGGTCGCCTTATCTCACCTTCATAGGGCCCGGTGGCACATAGTAGCCGTTCAAAGTCAAGACTGGTTAGCACGTTCTCCATCTTTCCGTAGCCATAATCGCCCCTCACCTTAGGGTCAAATATCTCATAACCCGGAGACAGAATGATCGCCCCCACCTCTACTTCTAACTTCTCCGGCTCTTGATGAAGATCTATGGCTTTATTCTTACAGACTCCGGCGCAAATGCCACATTTCTCGCCTTGCAGGTAGAGGCAGGCTTCAGGGTCTATATACGTGATAAGCGGAACGGCCTGAGAAAAGTATATATGAATGGCCTTGTTCAAGGAAAATTCTTGATTATATTTATCGGGGGCCTTGACCGGGCAGTACTCGACACAGGCCGTACAACCCGTGCATTTGTCCTCTCTAATGTATCTGGGCTTCTTAATCAGGGTTACCTCGAAGTTTCCTGCCTCCCCTTCTACCCTTTCAACTTCAGTGTAGCTCAGGATGAGTATATTTGGATGCCTGTTACATTCAATAAATTTAGGAGATTCAATGCACATTGAGCAGTCATTCGTTGGAAAGGTCTTATCGAGCTGAGACATCTTGCCGCCAATAGCGGGCGATTTTTCAACCAAGTAAACCTTAAAACCAGAATCGGCAAGATCAAGGGCGGCCTGAATACCACTGATCCCTGCACCAACAACCATAACGTCTGCAAAATTACGGTCTGCAAAACCTTCCCGAAATTTTTTAATTTCTTCTTTTGGCAATAGTTCTTTTTCCACTTTCTATCACCCCACCGATTTTATCGTGCCCCTAATCTCCGGCTCGGCCGGGCTGGGCGTACTGACTCTAAATGACTGCCTGTATGATCTCCGTGATGTCCTTAATCTCCAGGACTTCTTCGCACTCCATCGTTATCCTGCTATCTTCAAAATTGGTAATGCAATATGGGCAGGAAGTAACCAGCACCTCAGCCCCGACCCCCATAGCCTGTTCTAATCTGAGGTCGGAGAATCTTTCACCCTTTGGCGTGTCCATCCAAATCCTGCCGCCCCCGCCGCCGCAACACAGACTATCCACCCGCGACTCAGGCAGCTCATTGAATTCCAGCCCGGAAATCTGCTTTAACGCCTCCCGGGGCTCGTCATATATCCCATTATGCCGCCCCAGGTAACATGGGTCATGATAGGTCACTTTCTTCGCATAATCTTTCTTAAGCTCAATCCTTCCCTCGTCAATAAGCTCGAATAAAAATTGGGACATATGAACCACTTCAAAGTTCGCCATAAATTCGGGATACTCGTTTTTGAAGGTATGGTAGCAATGAGGGGAAGAAACAAGAATTTTTTTCACGCCATGATCGATAAAAGTCTTGATGTTTTCCCTGGCTAATTGTTTGAATAATTCCTCATCACCCATCTTTCGGATGCTCTCTCCACAGCAATTCTCCTTGGACCCCAGTATTCCGAAATCAATCCCGGCCCTGTTAAGGATATTGACTGTGGCAGTGGCAACCTTTTTCAATCTTGGGTCATAGCTTGGGTAGCACCCGGGGAAATATAAGACTTCCATCCCCTCGGTGAAAGGTTTTACCGATAGGCCTTTTGCCCAATCACCCCGCTGATTTCGTTCTCCTTGCAAGGGGTTGCCTTCAGAAATGATGCTTGCTCTTGCAGTTCGGGCAGGACGCACTGAGGCAGGAAAAACCTCATATGCCGAGGCAAACCTCCGTAGCGCGACCCCAAGTTCTATCTGTTTTACGTCTCTGGGGCACTGCTCAGGGCATCTTCCGCAGGTCGTGCAACGCCATATGTCTTCACCTTCTATCTCAGTCAACCCGAACGTCGCCTCACGCACTATTTTGCGCATACTGAAATTCGTGACCCTATTCCACGGACAAACGGTATCGCATAATCCGCATTGGA
>CAYNYM010000229.1:0-5819 GCA_964401325.1 uncultured Desulfobacteraceae bacterium
ATGGCCAGGGATCCGTGAGCCAGATTAAATATGCCCATGATTCCCATTATCAGCCCAAGGCCGATCGCGACCAGTGCGTATATTGCACCGTTGATGACACCATAGGTTATGAACTGACCCATTTCCATTGTCTACCACCGTCCTTTTTTCAGTTGATCCCCAAATAGGCCTCTTTCACTTCCGCGCTGTTCAAGAGGGCCCGACCTTCTCCTTGACCGGTGACTCTGCCGTTTTCGATGATATAGCCATAGTCCGCGAGTGCCAGCGCCATTCGAACATTTTGCTCAACCAAGAAAATACCAATACCCTTGGACTGGTTGATCTCTTTGAGAATCTGACAAATTCGCTGAACGATTACAGGAGCCAAACCAAGTGAGAGTTCATCGATAAGCAAGAATTTCGGCAGCGACATCAAAGCCCGTCCGATGGCAAGCATCTGCTGCTCACCTCCGCTCAGCGTGTCGGCTCTTTGGTGTCTTCTTTCTTTCAGTCTAGGGAATACGTCATAAACCCATTCAACGGTCTCACCAAGCCTCTCCCTTGCTTTTCGCGAAAAGGCTCCCATCTCGAGATTATCCAACACGCTCATTTCGGGAAACAGTCGTCGCCCCTCCGGAACCATCGAAACCCCCACGTCCACGATCTTGTGAGCCGGCTGGGTATCCAATCGAATGTGATCGGCATAAATGGTTCCCCCCGTGGGTCTCAGCAGTCCGGTTATCGCCATTTGGAGGGTACTTTTGCCGGCGCCATTGGAACCTATCAAAGACGTGATCTCTCCGTCCGTGATATCCAGGCTGACACCCCACAACGCCTGGAGATCGCCGTAAAAAACATCTATCCCTTTGATACTTAGCATTCTTTACTGCTCCCCGAGATATACCCGAATGACATGTTTATCATTGGCTATCTCCTCCGGTGTGCCATCCGCAATCTTTTTTCCCACATGCAGGACAATCACCCTGTCGGACATACCCAAGACAGCCCTCATCACGTGCTCGACGATAATAACGGTAATCCCTGAATCTCTTATCTGCCGCACCAGCTTCACCGACTCTTCGATTTCGTTCGGGTTCAATCCGGCCATCACCTCGTCGAGCAAGAGAATCTTCGGTTGGGTCGCCAGTGCCCTGGTGAGTTCCAGTCTCTTGCGGTCTATCAGGCTGAGTTTTTCTGCAACGATCGATTGTTTGCTCGCCAGTCCCGTGAACCTGAGCAGTTCTTCAGCTTCGGATTTTATTCGATTCATGTTTTTGATTGGTCGGCTGCCGTAAGCCCTGCCCACCATGACATTCTTCAGCACGGTCATTTCTTTGAAAGGTTTGACGATTTGAAACGTCCTGGCGATCCCACTCTCGCATATGCGATGGGGACTGGCTCCTGTTATATTTTTGTTCTCAAGTGATATTTCGCCCTTATCCGGCTTTATGAGTCCTGATATGAGATTGAACAGGGTGGTCTTACCGGATCCATTAGGACCGATAACGCCCAGTATTTCTCCTTTATTGACGACCACCTCCAGATTGGACACGGCCTGTAGCCCACCAAAAGACTTGGATAGTTTCTCAATTTCAAGAAAGGCCATGAGATCCCCCATTAAGCATTCTACCGGCCGCTTCAAATCATGGACAAAAACGGTCCTATTTCATTTCAGCCATGCCGCCGATACCCTCGCCCCTTTCGCGCCATATTTTAGTATTTTCCCTCGATAACCTCGGTCAAGACGCCATGGCAAACCTTGGGATGAATGAAGGCAAAATACCGATTCAACTCCTTTGCAAACCGCGGTTTCTGATCCAGCACGTCCGTTCCGTTACCCAGAAGAAGCCCCAGGGACTCTTGACAGTTGTCCACATTGAAGGACATCACCATGATCCCCTCTCCCCGCCGCTCGATAAATTTTGCCACTTCCCCCGTTCCGTCCAGATCTTCCATGATCTCGAGCGCCGTGGGCCCGACCTGGAAATAGGTGACGCTGATCTTCTCATCAAGATCTTTATAGCGCCCTGCGACCTCCCAGCCAAAGGCCTGTTTGAAATCTTCCTCGGCCTTGGCAAGATCTCTGACGGCAATGCTGATGTGGTCTATATAGTTGGTCTTGAGCATTTCAGTCATTTCTCTTTTTCTCCTTTTAAAGACATAAAGATGCCGTGAGAGACCTTACCAGCGGTCTGCTTTCTTTATCCTGCATGCGAGGTTTCTGAACTCGCAATAACCGGTGATCGAGTCTTTGGCATCCAACTCAGTCAAGATATTCGCATTGGATTCTTCTTCCCATCCGTGGGCTACGCTGACGACTCCGGGCATCATATCCTCTGTAAAAACGGCCTTTACTTTGATTTGCCCCTTTCTGGTTTCAACAAAAATGAAATCTTCGTCAAAAATTCCCGCATCCTTGCCGGTGCCGGGGTGCATCCAAGCTATCGGGTCAGGCGCCTCGCTCCTCAATGAAGGGATACTCTTCATCTGCCAGTGGGTGTATTGTGGAATTCTTGCCCCGGTAACGAGAATCAACGGAAACTTCCTGGCCAGTTCAGGTGAACTTACCGGGCTCTGTGTGGGCTCCTTATGCACCGGGATCGGATCCTCTCCAAAATCAGCCAGGGATTGAGAGTAGATTTCTATGGTGCCTGAAGGTGTCCGGATTTTTTTGGGCATATCATAACTTCTCTTGCCAAACAGGATACCTTCAGGCTTCTCATCCAAAAGCTGATTCAGGGTCATCCCGCTTGGCCCCAGCATATGTGCGACGACCTCTTCGTCGTTGTTCCACGGAAAATGCTCCCCATAACCCATTTTCCGTCCCAGCTCGGAATAGATCCACCAGTCAGGCCTGCTCTCCCCTATCGGTTCGATCAGTTTTCTACTGAGCATTGCAAAGGGTATTCCCATGGTCAGAGCGTAGTTGTAGGCCAGGCCCAGCGTCTCTACCGATGAGCATACGGGCAGGATAATATCGGCGAGCTTGGCAGTCTCACTCATGAAGAGATCGGAAACAACAAGGAGATCCAGTTTTTTAAACGCCCTCTTGAGTTTTTGAGCGTCCGGCCAGGCTGCAGCGGGGTTGCCCGCACTGACCATCATCGCCTTTATGGGATAGGGTTTTTCGGTCAGAATCGCATCAGGCAGGACCATCTGCTGACCGTAGGGGGAGGTCATCCCCCAGAATGAACGGAAAACAGGGAAATCCTCCGCTCCCAAAGGCTCCCCCTCAACGGGAAGTCTGAGATCGGCAAGACGGGCAAACGGATTCACGCACCACGCCCCGGGCCGGTTGTAGTTCCCGGTTATCGCCTGCAGGATGGCCAGTGCCCGGCTGTTCTGAAAACCGTTGATGTGCTGATCGAGAGAATTGATTCCCTGCTCAATACAGGCACCCTTGGCTCCGGCAAATATCCGGCTGATCTTGTAGATGTCGGCCGAAGGGACCCCGCAGATCTTCGCTACTTTTTCAGGCGGGTAGGCCTTGACGTGTTCGACGAGTTTGTCAAAACCGGTTGTGTGTTTTTCGATGAAAGCATTATCCTGGAGGCCTTCTGAAACGATTACATTCATCATCCCCAGGGCCAGGGCCGCATCCGTCCCGGGCCTGATGGGTACATGGAGGCCCCTTTTTGCGAGAGGAATTCGCCTGGGATCGATCACAATGATTTTAAGACCCTTGTCCACGCGTTTGTGCAGCCTGGAGGCTACGGGCGGCTCAGAGGCATCCGGGTTATGCCCCCATAAAACAACGCATTCCGCCTCATCGGGGTCGGAGAGCGGGTACGCTCCGAAAGTAAAGAGCCGGGCCATGATTCGTGCACGAAAACAGTGTGCCTCAATAGAAAAAAAGTTGGGCGTGCCGAATGCCGCCCGCCATCGCTGGGCAAATGCGGATATCAAGATATTTTCCGCGCCGATGGATCCCACTGAAAGCGCCACGGCCCGTGCGCCATATCTCTGTTTAATGGTCTCAAGCCTCTCTGCAATGGTATCGAGTGCCTCGTCCCACGACGCCCTTTTTAAATTCCCGTTATGATCCCTCACCATGGGATACTTGATCCGATCCGGCGAATAGACATAGTCAGGCAGGTGATAACCTCGAGGGCATAGGACGCCCTTCGTGGCGGCATGCTCATTCATGCCCTCTACTTTGATTAGCTTTCCATTCTTGATATGGGCATCTATTCCGCATACCATGTAACAGAGCATGCAGACGGACTTTATAATCTGTGTTTCCCCTGATGGGTGTTCCATAAATCACTCCTCCTGAAATTAGGATTAACTCGGCCGGAACGCTATTTTTTGGGAAACATACCGCACTGAAGGCATCTGTCCGCCTCACGAAGGGCGGCCAATTCCGAGAAACCCTCTTCCACCTCCTTGAAACCCCGCACCCTTTCCTCGGGCTGGAGACAGGGCATTTTCTCTCGCTCTCGCCTTTTTGCCCCGGTCGTATCAAGGCTCTCAAATGCAATGATGCCGGGTTTTGGGTCGGGATCTTCGACGCTCTTCCCGCGAAGGTATCTATCCATGTTTACGGCCGCCTTTCTCCCGGCGGCTATGGCCTCGATCACGGTTGCAGCGCCGGTGACCACATCACCCCCGGCAAATATACCCCGTTTATTGGTAGCCAACGTGTTGGGATTTACCAGAATCCTATGGGTTGAACCCACCTCGATCTCATGGGCATCAAGAAACGAGAGGTCGGCCGTTTCACCGATGGCGGAGATCACCATATCGGCATCCAGGACGAACTCCGAACCCTCGACCCGCAACGGCTTTTTGCGACCGCTCTCATCAAGCTCCCCCAGTTCGGTTTGGAAACACTCGATTCCCTTGCATTCCTCACCCTCGCACAGGACCTGGCAAGGACTGGACATATAGCGGATCTTGACTCCCTCCTGGCGGGCGGCCTTGACCTCATCCTCGATGGCGGGCATCTCTTCCGTGGATCTTCGGTAGACGATGGTGACCTCTTGGGCGCCAAGTCTTAACGCCATTCGTGCCGAGTCAACGGCCACATTGCCGCCACCGATGACAGCGACCCTTTTCCCCACCCTGCCCTCTTTCTTCAAATTGATATCCCTCAGCCAGGACGCACCGTCGACCACGCCCTCCATGTCCTCATTGGCAACCCCCAACTTGGCGCTCTTATGGACCCCCACGGCAATAAAAATCGCCTGGTAACCTCGTTTCCAGATGTCTTCGAGCGCAAGACCGTCTTTGCCTACGGGAGTATTCACTTTTATTTCTGCGCCCAATCTTTGGATGGCCTCGATTTCGGAGGTGAGAATCTCCCGGGGCAATCGATACTCAGGGATTCCCATGACCATCATCCCTCCCGGAATGGGTGCGGCCTCAAAAATCGTGACTCCGTAACCAAGCTTTACCAAATAATAGGCCGCGGCCAAACCGGCGGGGCCCGATCCGATAATCGCAATTCTTTCATCCCTGGTCCGGGGTGCCGGGGCCGTCTTCATGCCGGTTGGTTTAAACGCCTTGTGGTCTGCAACAAAGCGTTTCAGAGCATTAATCGCTACCGGTTCATCCAGGTCCGCGCGGTTACAAGCTGCTTCACAAAAACGGGGACAAACCCGCCCAATAACCCCGGGCAGGGGTATTTTTTCTTGGATCAACTCAAGTGCCTCTTCGAAACGTCCCTGCGTGATGAGCCCGATATACCCCCTGATATCGACGCCGGCAGGGCAACCGGCTGAGCATGGGGGGGTCAGAAGCCAGGGAGACGGCGCATTCAGTGCCTCCTTCGGCCACTGTATGCAGGTCACAGGTTCGTACCTTTCGTCCGCCTCACTGCAAAAACCGCAGGCGGCACA
>CAYNYM010000230.1:0-4785 GCA_964401325.1 uncultured Desulfobacteraceae bacterium
TCCGGGTGGGCCTTTTCGATTTCATCGAAAAGGATCACGGAATAGGGATGTCTTCTTACCGCCTCGGTAAGGTATCCGCCCTCGTCATAACCCACGTACCCCGGAGGGGCTCCGATCAACCTTGCAACGGAATGTCGTTCCATGTATTCGGACATATCGATGCGAACCATGTATTGTTCATCGTCGAAAAGGAATTCCGCCAGGGCACGCGCAAGCTCCGTCTTGCCCACGCCGGTTGGGCCCATAAAAATGAAAGACCCGATGGGCCGGTTGGGATCCTGAAGGCCGGATCGGGCCCTGCGCACGGCGTTTGAAACCGCGACAATCCCCTTTTTCTGACCCACGACCCGCATTTCGAGCCGGTTCTCCATCCTCAGGAGTTTCTCCTTTTCTCCTTCCATCAACCGGGAGATCGGAATACCGGTCCACTTGGATACTACTTCGGCAATGTCCTCGCTATCCACCTCTTCCTTGAGCATCTTCCGGCCCGACTGGAGTTCCTCGAGTTGGCGGTTTTCCTCCTCCAGATTGCGCTCCAGTTCAATGAGCTTGCCGTATTTCAATTCCGCGGCCTTGGACAGATCCCCCTGGCGCTCCGCAAGCTGAGCCTCGGTCTTTGTGGACTCCAGATTTCCCTTGATTTCCCGGATTTTGGAAATGGCCTTCTTTTCTCTCTTCCAGTGGCCGATCATCTCCCCGGTCTGGCACCTCAATTCGGCAAGCTCTTTTTCGATCTTTACCAGCCTGTCTTTGGATCCCTGATCCCGTTCCTTTTTCAGGGCCTCCCGCTCGATCTCCAACTGCGTGATCTTACGCTGTATATCGTCGATCTCGGCCGGCATGCTGTCGATTTCGATCCGGAGTTTGGAAGTGGCCTCATCAATGAGATCAATGGCCTTATCCGGCAAGAAACGATCCGTAATATAGCGATTGGACAGGGTCGCCGCCGCCAACAGGGCCGAATCCTTGATGCGCACGCCGTGGTGCACCTCGTATTTTTCCTTTAACCCCCGCAGGATGGAAATCGTGTCCTCCACACTCGGTTCCTCTACCAGTACCGGCTGAAACCGCCTTTCAAAAGCGGCGTCTTTTTCTATGTACTTTCGATACTCCTTGATGGTCGTTGCCCCGACACATCGCAGTTCTCCCCGCGCCAGGGCGGGTTTGAGCATGTTGGAGGCATCCACAGCCCCCTCGGCGGCTCCCGCCCCCACAAGGGTATGCATTTCGTCTATGAACAGGATGATCTCCCCCTGGGCGTCGGTGACTTCCTTGAGCACGGCCTTCAAACGGTCTTCAAATTCACCGCGGTATTTGGCCCCCGCAATCAGAGACCCCATATCCAGGGCCACGACCCGTTTATCTTTCAGGGTCTCCGGCACATCGCCATGCACGATCCGCTGGGCCAGTCCCTCCACGATGGCTGTTTTGCCCACGCCCGGCTCCCCTATGAGCACAGGGTTATTCTTGGTCCTTCGGGAAAGGACCTGGATGATCCGTCGAATTTCATCATCCCGACCGATGACCGGGTCCAGGTCTCCCTTTGAGGCGATAGCCGTCAGGTCTCTGCTGAATCGATCCAGTGCCTGATACTTGTCCTCGGGATTGGGGTCCGTGATCCTCTGCCCGCCCCGGATATCCACCAGGACCTTTAAGATGGCATCCCTGGTGATCCCGGAAGCGGCAAGGATTCCGGCCGCATCCCCCTCCTTTTCTTCCGTTACGGCCAGCAAGATATGCTCCAGACTCACGTATTCGTCTTTCATCTTTTCGGCCTCATTGAAGGCCTTGTCCAGGACGATCTTTGCCCTCGGGGAAAGGTAGGCCTGCCCGTATCCTGCACCCGAAACCTTGGGAATCTTCTCCAGGGCCGCCTCAAAGTCTCGAGTGAGCTGATTCTGATTGACGCCGATTTTGCCCAATATGGGAGGGATTACCCCTTCCTTTTGATCCAAGACAGCTCTTACCAGATGTTCGGGTTCAATCTGCTGGTTGCCGAATCTCTCCGCCATTTGCTGAGCTCCCTGAACAACTTCCTGCGCCTTGAGCGTGAATCGATCAAACCTCATATTGCATTCCTCCTTTATCACGACGGGGTGTTGTCATATCCAGTGCCCGCGGTGGGTCACGGCTCGGGGCACCACTTGATTTCGTAAAAATGTAGGTTTTCAGTGTTGAAGTTTACCACGGAAAGAAGATAATTCCGCATCTGATTGATTTCAAGTGCAGCTCGCCCTGACCCCGTTTCCGGATGATAGGCAAACCTTTCAACATGGTAGTTGATTTTTTGTCTTCTTTGAGGTTATTATTTGGGGTATTTCCTTCCCAATGCCAATATCAGACTTCACCCCATGCGCCGTTTTACCATCCTTATCTGAGGATTTAGAATGATTAAACCCGCCCTATCGTGCCGTATTTCCGTCTTTATCCTCATTCTTGGGCTATTTCTCCCGGTCCTTGCCCTTTTCCCTCATCCCGCCAGGGCACAACACCCGCGCATGAATTAGCTCATAATCACCTACAATATCAAGGCGCACAAACAAAGCCTGTCAAATGCGACTTACCGGGGTGAGGAAGGCGTCCTGAGGATTGTGCCGGAGGCGGCCAAATCTCTCGGGTTGAAGGTGCTCATCACGGAGGATTATCTTGAAGCCGGGGCCCTTCAAGAAAAGGCGGCTAAATGCCTGGGACAGGCCAAGGCGGCTATGATGACGAGAAAAAATGAAGCGACGCCTGATTTTCATGCCAAACATATCGTCGAGCATTTTCTGGATTACAAAAGGTTACAGGAATCGGCAAGACAAAAATTCAAGGCCTACCGGTCCTCCTTAAATCCCTCCACGGATGAAAGGCTCAACCGGGAGCAAGCCGTAAGGGCCATGGACACGCTACTGCAAGAGTGTCTTCAGGAGACCGACCACAATCTCAGGGACGCCTTGGGTTGTTTTTTTAACAGGTGCATGGGGGAAAAGAAGCGTTCACCCCACATCACCCCCGCCAACGTCTTGTTTGTCAATGAAATCTTCCGACTTTTTGTTGCAAAGGCCCCAAAGAAGGCCCTTCATGATGTCGATCTGGACAGGTATCACGAACCTACCAATCCAAAAGACACCGGCCATTGGAAAGCCCTCTTGAAAAGGGAAGGATTTCCCTTTTCATCTGAACTGGAAAGAACCATGGACAAATACGGGGCCCGTGGCCTCAGAATAGACCCACTCCTCTTTGCCGCCCTCTTGAAAAGGGAATCCCGATTCGACCCCCACGCCGTGTCCCGAGTGGGGGCCGCCGGTCTGACCCAGATCATGCCCCAAACGGCCCTAACGTTGGGAATGAAAAAGATCTATTCGCCGGCCTATTTTGACGAGGCCATGTCCCTTGTCAAGGAAGAGCGAAGGCAAAGGCAACTCGCCACCACGGCCCTTTTCAAGATAGATGAAAAAATGGCAATCTCCCATGCAAGAGAGGCACGGACATTGATGCAGTGCTCACTGCGGTTGGGGAAAAAAAAGGAAAAACTGTTTTTGAGATACAAGGTCGATCTCCTCAAAAACAAGACCGATGATCGCCTTGTCCCTGCCAGGGCCATTGATAACGGCTACAAATATTTTGGCCGGTTGATGAAAATGCAGGAAGGAGATATCAGTCTGGCATTGGCTTCTTACAATGCAGGACCCCACCGTGTCAGTCAATACAAGGGGATTCCGCCCTTCAGGGAAACGGTTTTTTTCAGGAATGAGGTCGTCAGATACTACCATGAGTATCTTGAAAAGATGAAATTGACAAGACAGTAAAAAGGCCCGAAGCCAAAGCGACAAACAGGGTCAGCCCATATTATTTTCCGGTAAGGAGGAAGAAATGACTGGAGAGGTGTTACTGAAATCGAGTTTCGACAATCTTCGTCTAATCAAACGAGGTAAGGTGCGGGATGTCTATGAAGTTGAAGACAAACTCTTGATCGTGGCCAGCGACCGCATGTCGGCCTTTGATGTGGTGATGGATGATCCGATTCCCGACAAGGGAAAAATTCTCACGCGTATTTCCATGTTCTGGTTTGATTTTCTCAGGGACACGGTTGAGAACCATGTCATCTCCACGGACCCTGCGGAATATCCCGAAACCTGTCAAAAACACCAAGAGGCTCTGGCTGGCCGAAGCATGCTGGTCAAGAAGGCCGAAGCGCTTGCCGTCGAATGCATCGTCAGGGGATACATTTCCGGTTCGGGATGGCTGGAATACCGTTCCAAGGGCAGCATCTGTGGGATTTCCCTTCCGACCGGGCTCAAAGAATCGGAAAAATTATCCGAACCCCTCTTCACCCCGTCGACCAAGGCCGAAGAAGGGGTCCACGATGAAAACATTTCCTTTGAGAAGGCAGCCGAAATCCTCGGCACTGAAAGGGCAAAAGAAGTTCGAGAACTCAGCCTCAAGATTTATCGCGCCGGCAGGGATTATGCCGATCGTAAGGGCATCATCATTGCCGACACCAAGTTCGAATTCGGCATCGTTGACGGTCGCCTCATTCTCATTGATGAGGTCCTGACGCCGGATTCATCCAGGTTCTGGCCCGTGGATCACTACCGGCCCGGCGGTCCTCAAAAGAGTTTTGACAAACAGTTCCTGCGGGATTATTTGAACGGCCTCGACTGGCCCAAAACGCCCCCTCCTCCCAAACTCCCGACCGAGATCATTAATAAGACCAGAGGCAAATATCTCGAGGCCCTGAAAAGGTTGACCGGGCACGGGTTGGACGACTTCCATTCGTAACCGGAGCCCCAATCCCATAAT
>CAYNYM010000230.1:4795-5789 GCA_964401325.1 uncultured Desulfobacteraceae bacterium
TGGTCGGCGTGCGGGCACGTCAAAACCCTGACCCGTCCGCTGAGGGTGCGGGAGGTCAAGCTGGCTGATGGCAGTGTGGCTCTTTCTTGTGATGGCGCGCCTTCGGACTGCGTGGCGATCGCCATCATGGGCGCGATTGAGAAGCCGATCGACGTAGTCGTTTCGGGCATCAATCCGAATGCCAACGTGGGTCTGGCCCTTTCCATGCCGGGCCGCAGCCTTTTGTGAGGCGTGCGGTCGCGGCATGCCCTTTTTGAAGGGGTCGCCTGACAAAATCAGGCAGCCGGCAGGGGCAGGGTGAAAACCCACAAAAACAGCCCCACAAAAAGACTCTAAAGAGAAAAAAATAACCCAAAAAACCTTCTTTAGCCCACCTTGACAAAGACTCTGTCGATGCTTAACGTATCTCATGGTTGTAGGTTGTGTATCACTTTGAAATTACTCCGGTTCATCTTGAAAATACGAGGATAGGGTAAACTGAGGCCAAAACATGAACAAGAAAGGAACAAAGGGAACCAATAAAGACAAGACCTCCAAGGACGATAAGGACATCATTATCGACATCAATCGCGAGACGGGTGAAAAAGATCAGGAGGAAAAAGAAAGACCGCTTGAGGAAATGACGAATGCGGAATTGAGCGAAAAGGTCAAGGAACTCGAGCAGGAAAAAAAGGGGAATTTCGACCTCTACCTGCGGGCGCAGGCGGAGATGGAAAATATAAGAAAGAGAGTCAGGAAAGAGAAGGAAGACTGGATCAAATACGCAAACGAGACCCTCATAAAAGAGATATTGCCGGTGTTGGATAGTCTGGAACAGGCCATATCCCATTCCAATAATGATGGTTCCATCGATGCCCTCAAAGAAGGCGTTGAACTGACCCTCAAGGGGCTGAAAGGTACCCTTAATAAGTCGGGAGTAGAAGATGTAAAGGCTCAGGGCGAGGCCTTTGATCCTTGTTTCCATGAGGCGGTATCTGAAATCGAAGACAAGAGC
>CAYNYM010000231.1:0-5772 GCA_964401325.1 uncultured Desulfobacteraceae bacterium
ATCAGAATCATGGCCTCACCGCTCAGGACATGGAGGGTCCGGATGTGATCACCCAGGAAAGCCAACTGGTCCACGCTGCCATGGGTCAAGAAATAGCCTGTCATAAAGGGCAGTGCGGTAAAAAAGATGATCAGGTAATCTCTCAGGAAGGAATTGGAGCGGACATCCTTTGAGAAGATGCGCCTTCCAAAAAAATAGACGGCAAGGGCCAATAAAACCAATGTCATCCCGTCCGCCCAGATATCCTGCAATGAGATCCAATCCCACTCAAGTCTGGATTCGCTCCACAGGACGATATGGCCCCCAAGCCACACCGGCACGACCACAAGACAGACGTGGAATACGTAGCGCAAAAGGGCATAGAGCGGTTTTTTGGCAACACCCATGTGATAGGGCCCAAAAAAACGTCCGATAATGGCTAAATCATAGCCAATCTTGGTATCTTTGTCTTTACTGCTTCGAATCACTGCGGCTGTAAAAAAGGCGAACCTGGCAATAACGGCTATCGAGAATATCAGAAAAATAGCCCACAAAAGGGGCCCCTCAGCAAAGGACTCAAAATCCATCTCGTATTATCCTCCCGTATATCTGGGAAGGGGAATTGTGGGAAAGAGATCGGAAAAAGGCAGGCCATCGGTCGTCATCTCAAGACGGACAGGTAAGGGTGGTTCTTGGAGGAGGCCCTTTCCGTTGTCGAGGTCTTTCAAAATCCCCTTACAGGTACTAAAAATGAGTTCATCATTATGAACCCGATGATGGCACATATAGCCTATTCGAGAGGGCTCTGTCAAGGAGAAAGCGCCTTACTAGCGCTGCCTTAGTGTTAATGGAAGGGAAATGGATAGAATAAAACTTCTTGTTGACAGGCGAGAAAGAAAAGATGTAAAGTAAGAAAAACGTTCAATATGGTGAACAATGGCAGAGAGATATAAGGCACCTTCCGTAATAAAAGCATTTCAGATCCTGAGACTTCTTTCCATAGCCGATCAGGGTCTGGGCATCAGTGACATCGCAAAACGCCTGGGCATGAGCAAGGGTACCATTCACGGCATTACCTCGGCCCTCGAGGAATTGGGGGCCGTCAGCAGGGATGCTTCGACAAAGAGGTATACCTTGGGGTATACGCTGTTTGAACTTGGCAGACGCGCCAATTCCCGGATTGACCTCAAGGATATCGCCAGACCGGTCATGAAAGAATTGATGCAAAAAACAAAGGCATCTGTTTTCCTCGGCGTCTTGAACCGGGACCATGTGACCATTCTCGATATCGTCGAGTCCACAAGCGACTTGAAAATTACCGCCCATATCGGGACCACGGTTCCACTCCTGGCAGGGGCGGTTGGAAAGGTCTTTATGGCCGGCATGGGTGAGGCTGAAACCATGACCATCGTCGGTGCCAAGGGGCTTCACAAATACACGGCCAATTCCATAACCGCGCCCGGAGAATTTTTTGAGCAAATCAAGCGTGCACGGCAGCGGGGATTTGCAATGGACGATGAGGAATACATCCCGGGGGTTCGAGCCGTGGCCTCGCCCGTTGCCGGAACAGGGCATGCCAAGTATGCGATTTGGGCCGTTGGATTCAAGGCCAGCCTGGATAATGAAAAGATAGAGTCGCTGGGCGAGGAGACAAGGGAGGCGGCAAGGACCATCAGTCACAGGCTCGAGGGATCCCCCTTAACGGCCTGATGCTTGGATTTCAAGGGTGCAGAGGATATCCCGCCTAAGCCGTCATCCTCCCGCCGCTCAATTACATTCCGCAGGTGATAGGGCCGGTCCCTGTTTCAAGGGCCTCAAGAAACATCTGATAGAAAACCTCCGGTCGGTCGTCCATCATGAAATGATCGCTTTCAGGCACGATGAAATACGGGACATGATGGGTCTCCAAAAAGGCTACGCTTGATGACCTTGAAGATCTTTCCCCCAAAAAATATCCCTTTCGACAGGGCAGATCGAGAAATTTTGTCTTAAGGTGACCTTCGGTGCTCTCTCTGACAAGTGATTGAGAACCTAAATAGAGGGCGAGAGGGGTGGCCTTCTCGAGATTCAGGGCATAGTTCCCGAGACCCCGTGAGGGATGTTTCTGAAGGGAATTCTTGAGCCATTTTTTGAAAACGGCAAGGCCCAGGCGTTCAAAGGTTTCCCGGGAAAGGGAGGATATCTTTTTGCTGAACGCCGTATCTTCCGGCCCCAAATGACCCTCGAGGCTGAAGAAGGCTTCTACCCTTGATTCCATAACTTCGGCGAAAAAGAGCCCGATGACACCCCCCATACTGTGCCCGACGACAATGCACTGGTCTAATCGGAGATTGCGGGCCCACGCTGCGAGCATGAGGGCCTGATCCTTCAAGTCATATGAAAATCCCTCGGGTGAAGGACTGTCGCCGCAACCGGGGAGGTCGACTGAAGCCAGGGTATATTTCTCGAAAGCCGGCATTTCAAAGCAGGGGTCAAAGGAATTTTTTGAGGCACCGAGACCGTGAATGAAAATGATACTTTGGGGCCCCCCCCGTCGCAATCGATAGGCAAGATTCGTCTCTGCCCTATGAGACAGGGCTTCTCCCGCCGGCCTGGTTCTGCGGGTTTCTCCCCCCTTCGACCGGGCCCAGTGAGACGCGGTACAGGACCCCGACGTTCTCCGCGGCCATGCGTCGGCCCTCGCGGGTGAGCATACGGTCTTTGATCTTGGAAAGTTTTACCCTGAATTCCCGGTATCCCGTGTCCTCCTTTGTGTAGGCCTCGGTATTTTCGGGATCACCCGTCGAGTTGTGGAGCATTGCCCCCACCTCTCCGGCGAAGAGGAAGGCCCTTCCTATGCCGATGGCGCCGATGGCATCCAGTTTGTCGGCATCAAAGAGGATTTTTGCCTCCAGGGATTCCGGCACGTCGTTGCCACGGAATCGGTGGGTTTGAATGCAATGGACAATATTCAACCTCTGCTCCCTGGGAATCGGGTATTTTTTCAGCAGGGATTGAGCGATTTCAGCCCCTTTCGCCGCATGGCAAATCCTTCCCTTTGAGGCCTCCTGGTAGGGGCGTCCAATATCGTGAAGATAGGCTGCGATTTGGAGGGCATCTTTATCCGCCCCTTCCACCTCGGCGATATGCAGGCAAAGATTTCGAACCCGCTCCACATGTTGCCAGTCGTGGCTGCCGGGGGCATTGGAGAAGTATTTCATGGCAAAGGCTTTTATTTCGTTGATCGTTGCTAGCATGGTCGGTGTAATACCAATCTCAGCTCCTCAAGGCCGGATAGATTCATCCGATCCTGAAAATCCATTTGTGCGGGACACCCCCTTTCCCTGGGGCAAAATCTTCGATGCACAGGGATTTCTTACTCCTCAAGCAGAGTCAGTTTTCTTGAAACATTGTCGTTGAGCCAGTGGTTGTCCCACCATTCGATGGGATTGACAAAGACGCCGTTAACCATGATGCCAAAATGGAGATGGTCTCCGCCGGCAAGACCGGTTCGTCCTGTATATCCGATCATATCCCCCTTCTTGACCTCCTGATCCGGAGCGACTTCAATTTTGCTCAGATGACCGTAAACAGAGGCAACGCCCTGACCGTGATCCAGCACCACCGCTGAGCCGTAAATGCCGAGCCTATCTGCGAAGAGCACACGGCCGTTGTTGGAGGCCTGCACGGGGGAATTGGCCAATGATGCGAGATCGACTCCCATATGCGTCTGCTCATCCACCTTCTCGCCCTTGTAGTAGTAGAGACGCCGATCGGCGAATCGGGCCATTGTTGCGGCGTTTTTGAGTCTTATAAAGGGTCCTGCCCATAGTTGTTCTGCACTCGTCTTTTTTGCCAGTTCATGGAAGGTCTGATTGTTTTCTCGTCGAAGATCATTGTTGATTTTCAGGTATTTTTTTATGGGCGTTTCCTCTGAATTCACGGGATAAAATGAAAAATAGGGAAGGACGCGTTCCAGAAATCTGTCCGTAATGTTCATCCTGTCTTTTCGAAAGCGTTTTCGAATGATGTGATAATAAAAGGAGGATTTGGTTATATTGCCGGCTCTGTCCTTGGCCCACAGATAGAGGGAAGGTTCGGCCCCGGAATCATGAGGGAGGGCAAAGTAGCAGACATGGTATCCGTTTTTCGAGTCAGGGCCGGACGGGAATCCTGGAAAGAAAGAGTCATCCACGTACAAGCCGCTTTCCAGAGTGTCCGAAGAGGTCTGGTAGAGTACAAGACCGCTGCCTCCTGTATTGATATTATGCATGCGGCTCATGGCCCTGATGGATGGAGGGATCGTATCGACGGTCATCTTGTGGTGAATCAGCGTGAGATTGCCGTCTCCCCCGTTTCTCCTGGAATAGTCCCATACCCGAACTTTGAGATCCACCCTCCCTTGGGCCAGATTGAGCGCCGAGGGATTAATCTTGAGGCCTTTTTGGTGCCGATGGGCGCCCTCACGGTTAAGGAGGCCTATGAACGGAAATTTTTCTTCCAGAACCTTGACCTCTCTTCCCTCCTGACTGACGGTGACGCTGACCGTTTTCAAGCCCCTCTTTCGGTCCGCCACCTTGAGCATGAGTGTCTGGTCTCCAGAGAGAAAATCAGGGAGGGGATGAATTCCTGCAACGGGTTTTTCGCCCTCGAAGACAACGGTAAAGAACCACCCGATAAAGAGGAGAATAAACAAAAAAGGAATCAGGGCAAGGGAATAGACTATTCGTTTTATTTTGCTCATGGATCTCTTTCTATCTTTGAAATGTGAATCCTGATCGCTGCATTCCACGTCAGGAACTTTTCCCTGTCGCCGGCGCATGGTAACAACGGGTTAAGGGGTATCAGAGTTGTAAGAACACGCAGATCTCCGATCAGAAAAAGGGCATGTCGCAATTACATAGCAATTCAAGTCCGGCATGGCAACAGATTTAAGCACCCGGAGATGCCGCCGTGGATCCAAGAGATCCAAAGGGGTGATGTCCTGATCCATTGCAGGGAGAATCACGCCCCCTCTATATTACGGGAAATGGCCTTGACCCGCTCCATGACCTCAGCAGGGTCCAGGGCTAAAAATCCCCTGTCTTTCATGAGAATTTTCCCATTGACGATGACGTCCTTTATATCCGCTCCGGTTGCAGAATAGACCAGGGTGGATACGGGGTTGTAGAGAGGGACCAAATGGGGGCTGTGAAGATCGACCACGATAATATCCGCCTTCTTTCCCACTTCAATGGTCCCAATCTCCTTTTCCCACCCCGGGACAACGGCCCCCACCCGGGTTGACATTTCGAGCACGGTTTTAGCGGACATGTTCAGGGGATCCAGGTTGGCGACTTTATGAATCTTCGCGGTTGAATCCATTTCCTGAAAAAGATCTAAATTATTATTCGAGGCGCATCCGTCCGTTCCGAGGCCCACTGTCAGGCCCCGTTTTATCATCTCGGAAACGCGCGCCACGCCTGACGAGAGTTTCATGTTGCTTTCAGGGACATGAACGATCTTGACGCCTCTTCGGGACAGGAGGTCGATTTCTGCATCATCCAGGTGAATCGCATGGGCCGCCACAAGATCGCGACCCAGGAGCCCCAGACCTTCCAGATAATGGACCGGCCGTTTGCCCGTTTTTTTTAAAATTTCGTCGACCTCACCAGTGGTCTCCGAGAGATGAATCTGAAGGGGAATGGAAAACTCTCTCGATATTTCAATGGCCTGGGTCATGGTGGTGTCCGAGCAGGTCAGGGGACTGTGACAGAACAGCCCGGGCGTGATCAAGTCGGAAAAGCCGGTCCATTTTTCAAGGAAATCTCTACC
>CAYNYM010000232.1:0-5744 GCA_964401325.1 uncultured Desulfobacteraceae bacterium
TCGGCGGCCGTGTGGACATGATCGTCAGCTTCATCATCACCACCCGAATCTCCATGCCCGTTGTCCTGGTTGCCCTTGCCGTCGTCGCTCTGATCGGCGGGTCCCTCAATGCCATCATCTGGGTGCTGGGTCTCCTGATCTGGGACCGTTTCGCCGTGGTGATGCGATCCTCCACCCAGCAGATCCGCTCCATCGATTTCGTCAGCGCGGCCAAGGCGATCGGCTGCTCCACAACGCGGATTCTCCTCTCCGAGGTGCTCCCCAATATCCTCAACAACCTGATCGTCATCGCGACCCTGGAGATCGCCCACGCCATCCTGCTGGAAGCGGCCCTCTCCTTTCTAGGCATGGGTGTCCAGCCGCCTTTGCCTTCGTGGGGTCTGATGGTCTCGGAAGGGAAAGAATTCATGCTCTTCAGCCCCTGGATCATCACCATCCCCGGCTTTGTTCTCTCGTTGCTGGTGCTGTCCATCAACCTCATGGGTGACGGCATCCGCGATATCACCGCTCCGGAGGGACGATCATGAGCGCGCTCTTAGAAGTCCGAGGGCTGCACGTGGAGATCCCCCTGTCCGCGGGGATCCTGAGGGCCGTGAGGGATGTGGGCTTTTCCGTGGTCCGGGGCCAGAACCTTGCCCTGGTGGGCGAATCAGGTTGCGGCAAATCCCTTACCGCCCTCGCCGTCATGGACCTCCTGCCCAAAACGGCCGTACGCCGGGCGGAACGGCTGGTCTTTGACGGACAGGACCTGACCGGGGCAAGCGAGCGGCGGATGGCCGATATACGGGGCCACGAGATGGCCATGATCTTTCAGGAACCCATGACGTCCCTGAACCCCTGTTACACCATCGGAAATCAGATGGAAGAGGCCCTGCTGCGGCATCGCAAGACGGCACGCAAAGAGGCCCGGGAACGGGCCGTGTATCTTCTGGAAAAGGTGGGCATCACCGCGGCCGGGAGCCGCCTCAAGCAGTATCCCCATCAGCTCTCGGGCGGTCTCCGCCAGAGGGTGATGATCGCCATGGGACTCATGTGCGGCCCTCCCCTCATCATCGCCGACGAGCCCACCACCGCCCTGGACGTGACCATCCAGGCCCAGATCCTGTCCCTCCTGAAGGACCTCCAGAAGGAATTCGAGATGGGAATGATCCTGATTACCCACGATCTGGGGATCGTGGCCCGCGTGGCCGACCGGGTAATAGTCATGTATTGCGGCGAGACGCTGGAGACGGGCAGCGTGACCGAGATCTTCGAAAACCCCCTTCACCCCTATACCCAGGGACTCCTGGAGTGCATTCCCATCCCTGGAAAAACCCGGCGGGGCCAATACCTGGGATCCATCCCGGGCACGGTCCCCACGCCCATAGGAGATCTTGCGGGATGCACCTTTCGAAACCGCTGCCCCTTCGTCTCCGGGGCCTGTGGAAACGACTCCGTCGCCCTCCGCGAGATTTCTGATGATCGGACCTACCGTTGCCTGCTGGGCCCTGAGACCTGTGCCCGGAATCTTGAGAGGAGGGGAGGATGAACCATCCAGTGCTCCAGACCCGGGATCTGACCAAGACCTACTGGGTGAGCGGAGGTCTCTTCAAGCCGAAGCGTAGTCTCAAGGCGGTGAACGGGGTGAGTTTGGAGGTGGAAAAGGGTTCCGTCCTTGGTCTGGTGGGAGAATCCGGCTGTGGAAAGAGCACGGTGGCGAAACTCATTCTCAGGCTTGAAAGATCGACATCAGGCCAAATACTCTTTGACGGAAAGAAAATATCCCAAATAAACCGCCGTGAGGTGGCCCGCAGGATTCAACCGGTCTTCCAGGACCCCTATGCCTCCCTCAATCCCCGCAAGTCCATCAGTTCCATCATCTCTCTGCCCCTTCGGGTCCACAAAGTGGGTGACCCGAAAACATGGCAACGCAAGGTCGAAGAAATCATGGACATCGTCGGCCTGGTCCCCAGATTCAGGCACAGCTATCCCAACCAGCTCTCGGGGGGACAGCGCCAACGGGTGGCCGTGGCCCGGGCCCTGGTCATGCGGCCCGAGATCGTTATCTGTGATGAACCCACCTCGGCACTGGATGTCTCCGTTCAGTCCCAGATCCTCAACATGCTTCTGGATCTGCGAAAAGAACTGGGTCTCACCTATATCCTGATCAGCCACGACCTGGCCGTGGTTGAACATCTGGCCTCCAAGGTGGCGGTCATGTACCTGGGCCGCATCGTGGAGGAGGCCCCCACGGAAGAACTTTTCAGGTCTCCCCGCCATCCCTACACCAAGGCCCTGCTCACCTCCGTGCTCACACCCGAACCGAGGCTGGGGTTGCCCGAGACCCACCTGGGGACCACCTATCCCAATCCCATCGACCCGCCCCCGGGGTGCACCTTTCATCCCCGCTGCCCCAAGGCAAAAGAGATCTGCCGTGAACAAGCGCCCCCGCCCCTGATCGAGAACGGCCGTATCGTCGAATGTCATTACCCCGAGCCGCTCGAAAAGCCATGAAGCCTGAATTCCCCTCTTGGAACCTAACGGAATGGAAAAGGAGTACCCATGTCCCCCGCCTCTCTCAAAACCCTGATCGGACTGACCGCCTGTTCCGACAAGTAGTAGTATAAGGTAGTATAGGTAATATAGGGGACAGGCGAATAAAATTGATTAAGGTTGAGTGCCATTCAAGCACAATGTCCGACACGTTATCATCATCCGCCACTCTCGAGTGTAAAGGTCAAATAAAAACTGACACCTTCCAGTACTATTTACCTGTCCCCTATTTCTCACTTTTCGATAACACCCAGCACGAATCCGTCCAAGGCCGTTCGAGACATCACGTGGTAGACCGTGGGCTCTCCTTTTACGATCAATCGGGCTATCCGGGGCATTGTCTCTCCCTCCAATTAAGGTTGAGTGCCATTCAAACGCCATTTCCGCCACGTTATTATCCATCACTCTCCCGCTCATTCACTATTTGTCTGTCCCCTGTTTTTTTGCTGAATTGCAAAAGGATTGCCCCCTGTTTCCTCGGGCTGCTTCCTGCCAGATGAAAGGGTCCGGAACTTTTTATGTTGTCGTAAAATCAATACAGGGAGTACTGGCCTGAGGGAGAAAAAGCATAAGAACGGAAAGTTATAATATTCAACCGATCAGCGTGGTTCAACCCTAATTCCGAAATCACGAAAGAAGGATGATTTTTTCGGTTTTTCATAGTGTTTGATTGTATGTCCGTGTTCCAATAGTTTCGTCTGGAAATACTTCCTGCGACGAGGAGACTCGCCGCAGGAAACTTCTGACATTTTTCTAGGATGCTAGTGTTACGGTGTACTTTGAGGCCAGTTGATCGGCCACATCCTTGAGATCAAGCTTCACCAGGGTGCTCCTCTTGGGAATTCCGGTTTTCGGATCCCATCCCCTCGCCTTGTAATAGTCATCCATGGCCTTCCTGAAGGCGGTTTTCGTGAGCCAACCCTTGTTTTCTTTTACTTCAAAGACCCGATCCACAAACCATTCGTCCTCCTTTGTTCGCCCTTCCCTGACCTGAATAGCCCTCTCAAGGTCGATGATGCGATCGGCGGCCTTGATGAAAAGATCTTGATAGGATGACGGAAGTCCGGTCACCTTGGTATAAAAGGGTGACAGATCCCAGTCGCCCACCTGATCCGGGGTATAGCGAGAGTAGGCCGTTGCTGCCCATTCACACCACGTCAGGCTGTCCAGGATTCTTGCGTAGCGTTGATAACCAATGACCTTCTGGGGCTTCCCCTCCCATGTATTGGGATCATAGGCGCGATCGGAACCAAAGAGCATTTTGTTGACTTTCTTATAGGTCTCAGGAGAAACTCCTTTGCCGTCGATTTCATAGGAGTAAGGAAGCCAGGTATAATTTTTTGCAGCCTCAAGAAATGCATTGTTTGTCTCCCCCAGGACCCGCACCATGGCGCGGTAAGGGGTCCACCCCGTATCATCGACTGAAAATCCGTTTCGGGCGTATGACCCCTTAAACTTGGATGTGAGACCGCAGTCGACCTCCGCAATCTCCTTGACTTTCCCGGCCTGTGAGGTCTTTCCCTGCTTTTTGAGTTCGTTCTCCAGGAAATGAAGGTATCGCTGGGGTCCTTCCGCCATCTGATCCCCTATTCCCTCTCGATAGGCGACCTTTTCAAGCACGGAAAATGCAAAATCCAGGCTTTTCATGTTGTTGACCGGGATCCCGGTGTTCTCCTCCGTCAGGATGCCTTCGGAGACCAGTCGTACGAACCAGGGTTTGTGAATCAGTCCCCAGTTGAAAAGCTGGTAGGTGCTTACCCCCAAAAGGTCAAAGAGTTTGTCCGCAATATAGGCCTCCTTGGAGAGGGCCCGGTTTTCGGAATCGGTTATGTGGGACATGGCCATGATATCTACGCATCTATACGCCCCTCCTGCGGGGGCGGAACCGTCCAACACCTTGGTGGCCAGACCGCAACAGACAGGACACGCAAAACAACCCTGGAATCCCAATTTCATCGTGCCTTTCTTTACTTCTTGATATAGCCCTGTATCCTTGATACCGGTAATACCGGGCACATATTCCTTGGAGAGCAAGGCCTCGCCCCCTCTGATGGGATTGGGCCTTGCCTTCTCGGTCTGCTTTCGAGTCATGAGGCGTTGGAATTTATAGGATATGTCCATCAGGTCCTTGGGCCTTGCAACGGGAATGCCTCCAGTGCCTTTTACGGCAATGGCCTTGAGGTTCTTGGACCCCATGACGCCCCCAAAACCCCCAAAACCAAATGCGCTGCCATCCGCGGTCAGGATGACAGCGACGCGCGCCATGTTTTCCCCTGCCGGTCCAATCACCATGGACTTGGTCTGCTTCCCATGCCTCCTCCATATCTCGTCCTGCGTCGAATAGGTGTTCAGGCCCCAAAGTGGCCGGGCATCTCGGATCTCCGTTTTTCCGTCGTTTATCCAGAGATACACCGGTTTTGAAGCCTTTCCCTCTATGATCAATCCGTCATAACCGGCGAACTTCAACTCAGGCCCCCAGTGGCCCCCCGCAGCTGATTTAAAGTAGCTTTCCACAGGGAACGTGACCGGGCTCTTGCCAACAAGCGTCACCCGCCCGGAGGTGGGGGTCAGTGTTCCCCCCACAGGGCCGGTCATGAAAATCAGCTTGTTCTCCGGATCAAAGGCCTTGCATTCAGGCGAGACTTCATCCCAGTAGATCTTGGCGGCGACCCCCCTTCCACCGATAAATTTTGGAACATACTTGCTTGTGGGGACTTCAGTGATCTTTTCCGCCGTGAGATCAACCCTCAGAATCTTGCCGACCCATCCATAGAGCTTTTTCATGTCCTATCCCTCCTTCCTCGGTACAAATGTGAGCGCACCCGTCGGACAGTATTTGACACACATGGGATTCCCACCACAAAGATCGCATTTGAAGCACACATTTTTCTCTTCATTAAATCTAATGCGTTTCGGCGTAGCGATGCACGCATTCATGCATGACTGGCATCCGACACAATCCTCTTCATTGATGACCCGTGCCCCCGTCTTTTTATCTACATGAAGCGCCCCTGTCGGGCATGCGTAAAGGCACTCAGGCCCATCACACTGCATGCAGGGATTGGATATGGACACGTATCCGGCCAGTTCGTCCGTTGAGACCTGGATTCTGGATAGTTCCGGGCTGACCATTCCCTCATGGTAAAGAGAACACACGGCCTCGCATGTCCTGCAACCGGCGCAAAGGTCCGTATCGCACACAATATGCCCCA
>CAYNYM010000233.1:0-3131 GCA_964401325.1 uncultured Desulfobacteraceae bacterium
CGGCCTTTTGAAGCTTGGATCCGGGTGACTCCCCGACCACCAGGTAATCCGTGCTTCGGCTGATCGAAGAGGCGAGTTTCCCACCCTTCCGAAGGATGCGATCCTTGGCCTCGGAACGGGTCATGGAACCCAGGGATCCCGTGACGACAAAGGACTTCCCGGAGAGCGGTGACGCCATCACGGTCGGGAGTTCTTCAAAACGGATCCCGACCTTCAGCAGACGTTCGATGTGTCGTTTGTTCGCATCGTCCTCAAAGTAGGCGGTAACGCTTTGTGCGATGTGGGGCCCGATCTCATTGACTGCCAGGAGTTCCTCCTCCGTCGCCTCGGCAAGGCGAGCAAGGCCCTTGAAGACCTGGGCCAACCTTCGAGCGATATGCTCGCCCACATGTCTTATGCCCAGGGCATAGATGAGCCTGGGAAGGGTGGTGTCTTTGCTTGCCCCAATGGCGCGTACCAGGTTGGCGGCGGATTTTTTCGCAAATTTGTCCAGCTCGAGGAGGTCCTCGAAGCGCAGGTCATAAAGGTCTGCGGGTTCTTCAACCATCCCGCGTTCGATCAATTGGGTCACGATCTTGTCCCCCAGGCCGTCGATATCCATTGCCCCCTTGGAGACAAAATGCCTCAGCGCGGCCCGGACCTGTGCCGGGCAATTGGCGTTGGGGCACCTTAAAATGATTTCTCCGATTTTTTTTGAAAGAACTGTTCCACACACCGGGCATTGGGCGGGCATGATGAATTTTTTTTCAACTCCCGTTCTTTTTGACGGAATGGATTTGACCACTTCCGGGATGACATCGCCGGCCCTTTGAACCACGACCGTATCCCCCTCACGAATATCCTTTTTCTCTATCTCCTCCTGGTTGTGGAGGGTTGCCCGTCTGACCGTTACGCCCGCGATTTCCACCGGTTCGAGGTGGGCCACGGGTGTGAGAGCCCCGGTGCGGCCGACCTGAACATCTATTGCAAGTATCCTGGTGGTTTCCTGCGTGGGTTTGAATTTAAAGGCAAGGGCCCATCTCGGGCTCCTGGATTTTTCACCGAGTCGGGCTTGAAGACGCCTCTGATTGACCGTGATCACGGCGCCGTCGATCTCAAAGGGGAATCGTGCCCGGTCCTCCTCCAGTTCGTGACAGTATGCCACGACCTCTTCCAGCCCCCGGCATTCCCGGATGTATGGCCGGTTGACCCTGAGTCCCCATTGTTGCAAGGTCGCCATGAGCTCGATATTGGTTTCGAAGGCGGGACCGCTCAATTCCCCGACGCCGTAACAAGACATGTTGAGGGGCCTCTTTGCGGTTATTCTCGAGTTCAATTGCCGCAGCGACCCGGCGGCCGCGTTCCTAGGGTTTGCGAAGGCCGGGATATTGTTGTCCAGGTTCCGGCGATTCAGTTCCTCGAAGGCGTCGGTCTCCATGTAGACCTCTCCCCGTACCTCCAGCAATTGCGGTATGGGGGGGGCGGTCTCAGGCCGGGTGAGGACCAGGGGAACACTCAAGACCGTCCGTATGTTGGCCGTAACGTCTTCGCCGACATAACCGTCGCCCCGTGTGGAGGCCACGACCAGGTGACCCTCTTCATAGACCAACTCCACAGCCAGGCCGTCCATCTTGGGCTCTACTGTGTAAGTGAAGGGTGAACGGTCACCCAGGAATCGTTTGATCCTGGCTTCGAAATCCCGAACGTCCTGATCCTTGAACCCGTTTTCCAGGCTCAGCATGGGCAGTCGATGTGTGACCTGCGAAAAGGCCTTCCGGGGCTTTGCCCCGATCCTTTGGGAGGGAGAATCGGGGGTTAACAGATTCGGGTGGCTCTTTTCAATTTGGAGGAGTCTCTGAAAGAGCCTGTCATATTCGGCGTCCGTGATTTCCGGATCATCCAGGACATGGTAACGATGGTTGTGGTATCTGATTTTTTCGCGCAGCTCGGTGAGTTCTTTCTCGATCTCGTTCATAGCATTAATATTCCCCAAGGTAAGCCTGATGCACTCGAATGCATTCCGTAGCGGAACGCGTTTCAAAAAACGAGACAGTTACAGCTTGAGATAATTAACCTTTGGCATTTATCTTGACATGCCATGTTCGTGTTCCTGCCATAACCCTTTCGGGGTTAAGCCGAACCCTCTGGGTCCGGATTTTTCACGATTGCGCGATCCGCGGGTTTTGCCCTGCTGCGAGTTCGAATAAGATCTCGGCCGCGGCCCGGGTCGCCTTCCTGAAACGGGGGTCGGAAAAACCGTGGCGCCATTTCAGATCAGCGAGTTCGTCCGAGACAACCAGCAGTGCCGAGAGTTTCACGCCGCGGTAAAGGGCAACGGTCATCAGGGCGGACAACTCCATCTCCACGGCCAGGAGGCCCCTTTCCCGGTATGCCGTGATCTTTGAGGGGGTTTCCCGGAACGGGGCGTCCGTCGTCCAGATTCCTCCCTTCCGATAGGTTTGACGCTTTGCCTTGAGGGCCGCCTCGAGTGCATCATTGAGCTGCGGATCGGTGCAGGGCTCTCTGTCACCGATCGGGTAGTGCCGGGAGGTCCCTTCCTCGATCAGCGCCGTGGCGGGAATCACCAGGTCTCCGATCTTGAGGTTGTGTTGCAGGGAACCACACCACCCCAGGACCCAGATTTTCCGCGCCCCCAGGGCAATCATTCTTTCCAGTCCCATAACCGCCTGGGGGGCGCCCAGAAAAGGCCCGCACAGGGACAAAGATCCTTCTGGCGTGTCCTTGGCCGTGAAGAGCCTGAAGAAGTCCAGATTGTGCCGCTCAAAACCATCCGGGCCTTTGCGCCTGATAAGATAGTCCAGGTCCATTCCGATCAGGACTTGAAGGACATTGGGGCCGATGGAGGGATCCGTCCGCCTTTTTATCGGCCGAATAAGGCCCTCTTCAGCGGTTGTGAAATCAGCATTTGCCGTCATGATATTTGACTCGGCGCATCTTTCAGTCGGGAATTCATCGATCAACAGTTTGAGGGATGGTCAAAAAAACGAAAAACGCGGAAGGCCTTTTCCGGCCGGGGTTTCGATGATTCGGGCACGGGACCTGACTCGTGGCCTCCCGGGGTCGAATCAATAGTAGAGATTTGATGCCATCCTTTAAAGAAAGCGTAATAGCTCACTGGTCGAGTGGATCTG
>CAYNYM010000233.1:3141-5736 GCA_964401325.1 uncultured Desulfobacteraceae bacterium
CGAATCAATACTAGAGATTTGATGAGATTATGGCAACCTCAAAAGAGATGCGTCGGGTCAAAATTCCGGGGCTTGAACAAGGAGAAAAAGATTTTACATTGTATCGTGATAATATGATAGAGTTATTAGTTATGATTTGATGAAAGCCTCCAAAGTGTGTCATATCGTAAATTCTTTTTTCTTGACAAATTACCAGAAAAAACATTAATTTAAGCGTTTATGGTAAAAATATAGGTTGGTGCTTCAATGTTTGAAAGCTTATCTGAAAAATTAAGCAAAACATTTAAGGCCTTAAAAGGACATGGCAAATTAAGTGAAAAGAATATCCAGGATGCCCTCAAGGAGGTCAGACTGGCGCTTCTGGAAGCGGATGTCAACTATAAGGTCGTCAAAAAATTCATTGAAGATATCCGCCAAAATGCCCTCGGACTGGAGGTCCTCGAGAGCCTGACGCCGGGTCAGCAGGTCATCAAGATTGTGAACGCCGAGTTGACCCGATTAATGGGGGAGACCCATCAGGAACTGAACCTCTCGGGCAGAAGCCCTTACAGCATCTTGCTGGTGGGGCTTCAGGGTTCAGGAAAGACGACCACTGCGGCCAAACTCGCGCTCTATCTGCGCAAGCACGGGAGAAATCCTTTTCTTGTGCCGGCGGATGTATACCGGCCTGCTGCGATTGACCAGCTCAACAGGCTGGGATCTCAACTCAAATTGCCTGTTTTTTCATCGGACGGGCAAAGCAAGCCGGAAGACATTTGTGTGCAGGCCCTGACCGAATCAGGGAGCGTCGGCGCAGACACCCTGCTCATTGATACGGCCGGACGCCTCCATGTTGACGATGAGCTCATGGCCGAGCTGGAAAGAATCAAAGAAAGGATCCGTCCAACGGAGATTCTGCTCGTGGCCGATGCCATGACCGGTCAGGACGCAGTCAATGTGGCCAAGCATTTCAATGAGACCCTGGATATCTCCGGCGTTGTTCTAACAAAGATGGAAGGTGACGCCAGGGGGGGGGCCGCCCTGTCTCTGAGGGCCGTCACGGGCAAACCGATCAAATTCATCGGGGTCGGGGAGAAGCTCGATGCCCTTGAACCCTTTTTCCCGGACAGAATGGCCTCGAGAATTCTGGGAATGGGGGATGTCCTCTCGCTCATTGACAAGGCCCAGAGCGCCTTTGATGAGAAAGAGGCCAGAAAACTTGAAAAGAAGCTCAAGAAAAAAGAATTTGACCTTGAGGACTTTCAAGGGCAGCTCAAGCAGATCAAGAAAATGGGATCCCTCGAACAGATCCTCGGCATGCTGCCGGGAATGGGGCAGCTGAAACAATTAAAAAAAATGAAACCTGACGAAAAGGAGCTCATCAAGATTGAGGCTATTATTAATTCCATGACCCGGGAGGAGCGGCGCCAATACAAAACCATCAACGGCAGCCGAAGAAAAAGAATCGCGCGAGGAAGTGGGACCAAGGTACAGGATGTGAATCGCCTTTTGAAAAATTTTGCCCAAACAAAGAAATTGATGGAGGGCTTTACAAAAAAGGGGATTCCCAATATGCCGTCAATCTTTCATTAATAGATCGTATTTTCATATTCCTATAGAAGGGGGTGATAGTCTTAATGTCGGTTAGAATAAGATTGGCAAGAATGGGAGCCAAAAGGAAACCTTTTTATCGTCTGGTGGCAGCCAATTCGGAGGCACCTCGGGATGGCAAATTCTTAGAGATACTGGGCACCTATGATCCGATGAAGGATCCGGCCCAAATATCGATCCAGAAGGAACGCATCAAGGATTGGATGGAAAAAGGCGCAAGCCTTTCAGGATCAGCGAAGGCCATATTAAAGGATCAGGGAGTGTTCTAGATCTCCTATAGAAAAGAATGAACTGATGTGGCTGTGAATTTATCAATGGAGGTGAATAAGATGAAGGAGCTGATTGGATACATCGCCAAGGCGCTTGTGGACAAACCGGAAGAGGTTGTGGTCACCGAAATAGAAGGCGAGCAAACTTCTGTGATTGAACTCAAGGTCGCCAAGGAGGACTTGGGAAAGGTGATCGGCAAACAGGGCCGAACGGCCAGGGCCATGAGGACCATACTCAGTGCCGCATCCACCAAGATCAACAAACGATCGGTGCTGGAGATTATCGAGTAGGTTTTGACCGGTATTTCTCCCGAAGACCTGCTCCTTGTGGGCAAGGTGAATCGCCCGCACGGGCTTGCAGGTGTGTTGCGCGTTTGGTCCTATGCCGAGTCTGAGGCATCATTCACAGCTGGTGAAGCCGTCTTCCTTGAGCCCCGATCAGGGGGACTGCATTCGTACGGTGTTGAATCGATTACGCCTCACAAGAATATCTTTTTGATGAAACTCATCGGGCTGACCTCCCTGGAGCAGGCTGAAGAATACAGGGGGGCTAATATCTATGTCAGAGAGGATGTCCGGAAGGCCAAAGGACAGGACGAATATTTCTGGCATGAACTCATCGGCCTGAGAGTGTATTCGAACACAGGGCGGTTTGTGGGGACCCTGAAACACATTTTCCCCACGGGTAGCAATGACATTTACGTGATTCAGGAGGGTAACAGGGAAGTCCTGATTC
>CAYNYM010000234.1:0-5730 GCA_964401325.1 uncultured Desulfobacteraceae bacterium
CCTGGAGCCCTGCTTTGACAGTTACCCTCCGGTGGCCGCTCTGGCCGGGGCCCGTATTCGCTACGTTTCCCTCAAACCGCCCGACTTCGAACTGCCCAAAAAGGAACTGGAGAGCGTTTTCAATCCACGGACCAAAGTCATCCTCATCAACAGCCCCCAAAATCCCTGCGGAAAGGTCTTCACACGCGAAGAACTGTCGTTTATCGCACACCTGTGCAAGAAACATGATGCTTACGCCGTTGGAGATGAGGTCTATGAGCACCTGGTTTACGACAATCTGGAATATACGACGCTCCTGAAGATACCTGAACTCCGCGACCGGGCCTTTGTGATCTCTTCCACAGCCAAGACATTCTCCATGACCGGCTGGAAGCAGGGGTGGGTGATCGCGGCACCGGGACTCTCCCGCGCCGTACGCATGAGCCATCAGTTCATCACCTTTTGCGGTCAGTCTGCACTCCAGGAGGCCATGGCCTTTGCCCTTGACCTGCCGGACGCCTATTATTCCCGGTTGCTTGCGGATTATGCCCGTAAACGGAACATGCTTTGTGAGGCGCTTCACAGCCTTGGTTTTAAGGTTTTCTCCCCCGAGGGCACCTACTATGTCGTTGTCGACATCAGATCAATGGGGTTTGACGATGATTTGAGCTTCTGCCGGATGCTTCCCGAAAAGGCAGGGGTGGCAGCCATTCCCTGTTCCTTCTTTTATAAAGACCGTGAAAAGGGCCGAGAACTCGTACGCTTCTGTTTTTGCAAAAAAGACGAAACCCTTGAGAAAGCAATTCACCGCCTCAAAAAATGGCTGGTCCCGGGAAACGTCCGGCGCAAGTGATGCCGACTTGATGCAGAGGGTCACACCTCTTCATATCAAAAAAATCCCGATGATAATAAGATGTCCTAAAAAAAGGCCGAGGCGACCCGGTGGAGGCTCAGTCGGGAAGCATGTCATAGTAGTAACGCATGATATCGGAGCGGGTCACGATACCGATCAGCTTGCCCTTGTCGATAACAGGAATTCTGCCGATGTCGTGTTTCACCATCAACCTGGCGGCGCGATCCACGCTGCCTTCAGGGCCGATCCAGACGACCTTTGAGGTCATGACGGCTTTGACGGGCCTGTCCATCCGGCAGGGTCTGCGCCCCTTCCTGAAATCCCTGCGCGTGATCATACCCATCAAGATTTCGCCGTCCAAGACGGGAAGACCGGTGCAACCCTTTTCCCTGAAGAGTAGGGCGGCTTCCCTCATCGCGGTCTTCGGTGACACCGTGAGCACGGGATAGGACATCAGATCACTGATCTTGACCGATGTTCGGCCGGGTGCGGACATCAGTTCCAGACACCATTTCTCGATGGTTTCGGGGGGCACCCCTTTCAGCAGGGCCGATCCGGCGCTTGGATGCCCCCCCCCTCCCATCTGACGCATGATCGCCCCGATATCCAAACTCTCCACCGTGCTCCTCCCGATAAGTATCGTATGATGTCTTCCGGACTCTTCAAAAATACCGAAAGAGACATCCACATTCGCAATCTCCTGGTACATGTCTACGACCACGGAGAGTCCGGGCGTATGGCCCTCAATGGAAACCCGGTTGAAGGCCACCTCATGGCCGTTCAATCTGACCCGCTTTTCCTTTTGCAGCATTTCCGAGAGGATATCCTTTTGTTTGGGTCCGTACACGGGTCTGAGGATGTTCTTGATCAGATTCAGGTCCGCGCCCTGTTCCAAAAGAAAGGCCGTGGCCTTTGCATCTTGGGCCGTGGTGGAGGGGAAGGTCATGTTCCCGGTGTCCTCATAGATGCCGGCCGCAAAAAGGGTGGCCTCAATGGGGGAAAGGCTCTTCTTCCGCTTCCGTATCTCCGCAACCAGAAGCGTGACGGCGGCTCCAACGGGTTTTATGCGGGACCAGGTTGCCCGGATGTCACCGCTTTGGAGGTGATGGTCCCAGAGATCGATGTTCAGATCGACCCTTTCCGCCAGGCTCCCGAGACCCTCGATACGATCCCAACTGTTTGTATCGACCACAATGAGCCTCGTAATGGTCTCGGGATCGACCTCTCCTGCGGTTTTAAAAGAGAAATGATCCTTGTGTATGGAGAGGAACCTCCTCACATTGATGTTCAGCGCCTTGGGTAGGATCGGTTCGGCGGAGGGATAGAGGAGAGTTGAGGCTATGAGGCTGGCAAGGGCGTCAAAATCCGTATTTTTATGCGTAACAATTGCTTCCATAGAATCGTGGTGTAGACAGAGTTGGATGCAGGCCAGGGATCTGAAACATTCCTTTTTGGATTCGATACATATGAGACATCGGCGCAAAGGGGCTAAAACTTCAGGGATTTCTCATGCAACGCCAAAACCCTGGGATACCCGTTTTTGGTGTGAATGCCGCCTGCCCTTCTATGCATTCATCTAAGCACTGATTCTATTTCATTATAGAATTTTAAGTCAAAGGAATCTTTTCTTGAATTTTCTCCCTTAAGGGCGGTAAAAAGATGCCATCCTTAAAGACTCATTCTCGATCGGGATGACACTGCAGGATGAATGAACGGGAAAAGCGACGGCTATGAAAATTGTCTTAAACAAGAAAAAATTAGAAATTCTCAAGGCATGGTTCTACGATTATGTGGGATCTTTCGAGGAATCCGATCCGCAACATCAGGCCAATATCACACTGAAAATAGAACACAGCCTGCGCGTATGCGAGGAAATCCGGTATATCTCGACACAGATAGGGCTTGGCGGGGGAGAACTCCGGTTGGCCGAGGCCATTGCGCTGCTCCACGACATAGGTCGTTTTGATCAATACGCCAGATACAAGACCTTTGCGGACGGGAAATCGACAAATCACGCGGAGCTGGGCGTGCAGGTGATTCTGGAAAACGGAATTCTGAGCGGTTGGGAGAAGGACCTCAAGGGCCTCGTTATCCGGTCCATACGGTATCACAACCGTGCAACCGTCCCAAAGGACGAGACAAAGACCTGCCGGCTCTTTTCCAAGCTGGTTCGGGATGCGGACAAGTTGGACATCTGGAATGTGGTCACCCGATACTACCTTAGGAGTGAAGACAAACGAAGTGTTGCCATCGAGCTGGGGCTTCCGGACAGGCCCGACATCTCCCCCGACATCTATCAGGCCTTGATCCAGGGGGAGATTGCAGACACGAATCATCTCAGGACGTTGAATGATATCAAACTTCTGCAGGTGGGATGGGCGTACGATCTCAACTTCGAGCCCACAATCGTGAGGGCCATCGAAAGAGGCTATCTTGACAAGATCCGAAAGGTCCTACCGGATACCCGAAAAGTCAACGATATCTTTGACGCCGTATACAGCTACCTAAACACGCGTCTTTCCTCCATTCCCACCGGCCCATGTGCTCTTCGCCGCCCTGTGGCCTGAAAGAAGGCCAACCCACGATGCTCGGGACAGAGGGAGTCTTGTGGGTGGATCAGGGACATCCGCTCCTGTTCCCAAACGCCCCTCCCCGTGTTAGAATACTCTCAACATTAAAAATGGGGGCGACGATGAACCTCCGACACTCAACGCTCGGACAAAGACCTCCGGCATGGCAAGGGGTAGAGAGACGCTCCAGCCTTGACGATGATCTTGTGCGGATTCCCGGGCAGCATTTTTTCGTTGTTGAAATGAGATGGACATGACCCTTCCATGGCTGAATGCGTTTCAAAAAGCCGAACCGATTGCCAACACCTGAGCATCGGCAATCGGTTCCTTCCGGCTTGTCCGGGTTAGGCGTTTCCCATGAGAATCATTTTTTTTGCAGGAAAGGGCGGTGTCGGCAAGACGAGCATAGCCGCAGCAACCGGCATCAGGGCGGCTGAAATGGGAAAAAGGACGGTCGTCCTCAGCCTGGATATCGCCCATAGCCTTTCGGACATCTTTGATTTGGAAAGGGGGCTGCTTGATCAAAACAGGGGCAAACCCATTTCAATTCGAAAAGACCTCTGGATCCAGGAACTGGATATACAGGAAGAGATCAGCCGGAATTGGGGCGACATCCACCGGTATCTCTCCATGCTGCTGAATACCACCGGCTTGGATGAGATTCTGGCCGAAGAGCTGGCCATACTCCCCGGCATGGAAGAAGTGAGCCTGCTCCTGTACATCAATCGATATGCCAAGGAAAGCAATTTCGATGTCATCATTCTCGACTGTGCCCCTACCGGAGAATCCATTCGATTCATCAGTATCCCCACCACCCTCGAATGGTATATCAAAAAGCTCTTCAAGCTCGAAAAGACCCTGGCAAAATATATACGCCCCGTAGCAAAGAAGATATACGACGTCCCGCTTCCGGGAGATGACTATTTTGATGCCATCGAGGACCTTTTTCAAAGGCTGAAGGGCGTGGATCGCATCCTGATTGATCCAAAGACCACCTCTGTCCGCCTCGTGACCAACCCGGAAAAAATCGTGCTCAAAGAAACCCAAAGGGCACTCATGTACTTCTCCCTTTACAAAATGAACATCGACGCGATTGTCATGAACCGGATTCTGCCGGACGACGTGAAGGACAGCTACTTCCAGGCCTGGAAAGACAGCCAGCAAGAATATATTGAAAAAGCCCGGGAGTATTTTCTACCGATTCCCGTCTTTCCCGTTAATCTTTTCAAGGGGGAGGTCCTGGGTTATGACCGGCTCAAGGTAATGTCCGAAGAGATCTATCCGGAAAGAAACCCTCTGGACCGCTTTTTTGAAGGGGAACCTTATAACCTCATGAAGAAAGACGGCCATTATCATCTGGAAATCAGACTGCCCTTTGTCAGTAAAAACGAAGTTGAACTGAACAAGGTCGCTGAGGAACTGGTGATCAGGGTGGGAAGCTTCAAACGCCATATCCTCCTCCCCAGGCAGGTGGCCGCATCCCGATCCATCAAGGCCCGCCTGGAAGGCCGGGATCTGAGCATCATTTTCAAAGGAGGGAATCATGGATAACGAAAAATATGACAACGAAAGGTTTATGTGTCCCCTGGGACGTTTCTTTCAGGATATTGAAAGGGCGGTCGGAGGAAAATCGGCGTTTTGCAAACATATGACGCAATCCCGACTGGAATTCCTCAGGGCCATGAAATCCCTGGTGGATGCAAAGATAGAAGATATCGAAAAAAAGACCGCCTCAAAGGGCCCACAAAAGGCCACAAAAATCGAAGTGGAATGAGGACCGGACCTCCTTTTGGCGGGAAAAGTATTGACGAAACGGGAAGGGCTCTGCTAGAAGACCCTCAAATCTGAAAAAGGAGACTATTTTCTTGGACTTTACGGCCTTAAAGGGTTTCAAAGACATTCTTCCGGAAGAGGTGGGTACCTGGCAATGGCTCGAAACGCAGACCAGAGAGGTTTTCAGGCGTTACGGCTATCTGGAAATCAAGCCTCCTCTCCTCGAGAGGACCGAACTGTTCAGTCGAAGCATCGGCCAGGATACCGATATTGTCAGCAAAGAAATGTATACCTTTCCTGACAGCAAAGGGGAAAGTCTGACACTGCGTCCCGAGGCCACGGCCGGTCTGGTCAGGGCCTATATTCAACACAAACTCTATCAGCAGAGCGCCGTGCAGAAGGTCTTCGCCATCGGTCCCATGTTCCGACACGAACGCCCCCAGAAGGGCAGATTCCGGCAGTTTCACCAGATAGACGTGGAGATCTTCGGAGACCCCGGTCCCCGGTCCGATGCGGATCTGATCGTCATGGCCATGTTCCTTTTCACCACACTGG
>CAYNYM010000235.1:0-4113 GCA_964401325.1 uncultured Desulfobacteraceae bacterium
CTCCCGAAAGGGAGGTATAGGTGGAGGCGCCCGTAAAATTCATCGCCAGATACCCGGCAACGGCGGGCGCGAGCAAGAACCAGGAAAGCGTGTCCAATTTTACCGACCAGGTTCCCAGATCTCCCAGACGAAAAACGGCCAAGATCATTGCGGCAACCAACCCTGCAGTGATGCCCTTGAGCGTAAAGGCCCTTCCGGGCAACCAGGGAAGGAAAAGGGGAGTAAAAACCGCACCGGCCACGACGGCGGCAACCAGTCCGAAAACAGAGGAAAGGCCCATGCCCAAGGCATTGTTCCAATACCCGTCCCCGCCAGCGAAACCGCTCAGGAGGAACAAAAGGGGCCCGATGATCAGGGTCCATTTCAGGGCCGCCATCAGTTCGACAGGGATCAGAACCGCTCTTTCCCGGGCCTTGAAGGTCTTCCTGCGCATCTCGGAAGTGGCCTTGAGGCCCCCATCGAGGAAACCGGGAAGGTCCGCCGCCTTGACAGGGCCAAAAACCGCTCTGAAGCCGGACATTTTTCGCACCTGGTGAGCGGCCACCCCGGGACCGGCAAGTTGCGGCAAAATCACCCTTCGATGTGCCACGACCCTGCCCAGACGGCTCGAAGCCATGCGCCGGACCAGTTCCTGGGTGCCAAAGGACCCCTTTCCCGCGGCACACCATACATTGATTCCCCGGGTATCCAGGACCAGGATCCAGGCATCCCTGCCCGGCAATGCAGACCTGAGCCCATCAAAACTCATCTTGTAATTGGCCGTGACCAGGACCGGTGATTGGTGATCCGGTGATCCCAGGGCATAGAGACCCGGATCTACCTTGTAATGCATCCGGCCCACCCCCCATCGCGCCCTGATGGTTCCCCGGCGATCCGCACCTGTCAGGTTGCACGAGAGCTGGGGCGCCTCGCCCGCATCGGTTCTGATCGTTCCCCTCACAAAGGGCTGCTTCGGATCGGGAGGTCTCACCTGGACCTCACAGTCGCCGTCTCAGTGACCCCCTTGCGGGGTTCCCGGTTCCGCCGTTTCAACGGGAGAAGAGCCCCCCGGAAATTCAACGATTCCCTGTCTTGAATGGTTTTCGGGCCTGTTCTCGGTGTCCATGGTTTCGGCCTTTCAGCGATGAACCCACAATTCATACCTTTTAAATATACTAAATTTTTCTCATTTATTCAAGCCCCCCCGAACCGGATAATAAAAAACCCTTGCCTTCGACGGGTCCTTTCCATGCCCCTGTCAAGAATGACTTGCATTCATCGCCCGGGACGGTTTAATAAAGACAAGACCCAAGAGGATCGAGGCCGTGCGAGAGCCGGAGATTACGGTTAGCAAGAAGAGGTAAAGACATGACCCTGAAAGAAAACTCAGGAAAACAAGAACAACAGGCGAATGGCTGTCTTAGGGAGGGCACCAGGGCCGCCTGGCCCATCTGCCTGGGGTATGTGCCGATCGGGCTGGCCTTCGGAGTCCTGGCCCAGAAGGCGGGGCTCCACCCCCTGGAGGTCGCTCTCATGTCCCTGCTGGTCTTTGCAGGGAGTGCTCAATTCATCGCCGTATCCATGATCGGCGCCAATGCCGCCGCACTGCCCATTATCGTGACGACCTTCACGGTCAATCTCAGGCATCTCCTCATGAGCTCTTCCCTGGCCCTTTACCTGGGCCGTCTTCACCGGGGCTGGATATCTCTTTTTGCCTATGGTGTCACCGACGAAAGCTTCGCGGTCAACCTTACCAGATTCAGGGAAGGCCGCTGGAATTGGCGCCGGGCCCTGGTGGTCAACCATGCGTCCAACCTGATGTGGATCGTCAGCACGGTCCTGGGGGCCCTGGGGGGTCAGTTTATTCCGGCCGGGGCCTTTGGTATCGATTATGCCCTGATTGCCATGTTCCTCTGCCTCCTGGTCTTTCAGCTCAGAGGGAGGCTTCACGCCATCACGGCGGTCCTGGCTGGATTGATGGCCGTAACTCTCGCCCTTGCGATCCCCGGCAACGCCTATGTGGTCATAGCCTCCGCGGCGGCGGCGACCATCGGGGTTTTCTTAAAACACCTGAGCCCTTCCCTGTCGCAAAAGAAGCCATAACCTGAGCCTTACCTACGGAAAGACCTTTTGGCTATCGGAGACAATCCTTTGATTCATTTGGACTATTTGCTACTGGTTTTATGCATGGGCCTGGTGACCTACATTCCACGCTGGGTTCCCCTTTTCTATCTCTCACGGCGACGCCTGCCCCAATGGTTTGTGGACTGGCTGGAACTGATTCCGGTTGCCATCCTGAGCGCCCTGGTCCTCCCTGAAATCGTGACCCTGGGAGATCCGCGCAAGCTGGTTTATTTCAACCCCAAAATTCTGGCGGCCTTGCCCACCCTTGCCTTTGCTCTCAAGACAAGATCTCTGGGAGGGACGGTGGTACTCGGCATGCTTCTTTACTGGTTGGCGGAAAAGATCTTATGAGAGGGAATAGAGGACGATGCGCGCCTCCATTGATTTTGACATGGAAAATCCGGACCTCTGCCCGATCAATGGGGCAGGGAACTTCGAGGCACCTGGTTTCTTTACCGGGCTCCTGCTGATGACGATTTTCTCTTGACGGGCCTCTTCCGCACCCACCCTCTATCTGCCGCCCTCCGGCCCCTCTCGCCTCTTCATACGCTCCCAAATATGCCTGACCCTTGCCCGGGTATTGAGCAGGTAGGCCGGTTCCGGTTGCTTGGGATAGGAGAGGGTCTCCCACTCGGTGGTCCTGACCCGTTCCACGGTCCTCTCGATATCCCCGCCCGCATCCCGCAAAAGGTCTTCAACCTCACCCACATAAGCCTCCGCAGCTTCAAGGGAGCGCATCATGTAGTCACGGGCATCTTGCCCCGTGAACACCATATGATGGGCCACGCAAAGGACCTCGGGTTCCAGCGCGATCAATCGCAGCAGCGACCGACGATAGGCGTCGTAATCCACCAGAAATTCTGGGATAATGCGGCCTCCCTCCTCGCAACCCGCCGCCTCGGAGGCGATCAGGATCCGCCTCTCCGGTATCCAGTAACTTATGAGATCCCGGGTATGTCCCGGCGTATGGAGTGCCGTGACATGGCAATCAGGGGCGAGTTCGAGGCACTGTCCCGCCCTGAGGGCCAAATCGAGGGCAAAGGGTTTGAAAGGGAGGTCCTTTTCGATCGCCTGGCCCCAGTGCGGCATGTCCCGGGCCCCCTGTCGATTGAGCCCTTCAATGGATTGAATGGCGCCGGGATGGGTGAGGATCTCACGAATCCGGGCATGCCCTGCAATGTGCAAATCCGGCCAAAGGACCTTGAAATGACCTGCACCGCCGATATGATCCCAGTGCGCGTGGGTGAGGAACAGGTAAGCCGGAGATCGAGAGCCCAAAATTCTTTTGATCTCCCGTTCATAGAGGGGCACAAGCACGGAGAAACCTGCGTCGAAAAGAACGGGTACAGGACCGTCCAGGAGAAAAACCGGTACCGCCGGTATGCCCAGGGCGTAAAAATCTTCTGTAATCTTGCCTGTTCTGTGGATACGCACTCTTTCAGCTCCGGTAAGCGCCAAAATTTCACGAATGGTTCGATTTATCAAGTCCCTCCCTCACCGCCGTGACGATCTTTTCCATAAGATAGGGTTTTCTGATATAGGCCCCTGCACCGAGCCGCTGGGCCTCCTTGACCCTTTGCGTCTCGGAAAATCCGCTGACAATGATCGCCCTCTGACCGGGATTCCGTTCAAGGATTTTCCGATAGGTCTCCAACCCGTCCATTCCCGGGTCCATGATCATATCCAGGACAACGAGATCTGCGGACCGTCCTTTCAGATATTCAAGCGCTTTTTCTCCGCTCGAAACCGTGGTTACGGCATAATTGAGCTTTCCCAGGATCCTCGATGCGATCTCCCTCTGCTCTTCCACGTCATCCACGACCAGGATGGACTCTCCCCTGCCCTTGAAACGCTCGATGGGCAGCGGGGATTCCTCTGCGGGCGATTCCCGCCGGGTGACGGGGAAATAGAGGGTGAATCTCGAGCCCTTCCCCTGCGAGCTTTGAATATCGATATATCCCCGGTGGTCCTTCACGGTTCCCCATACCACGGCCATACCTAAACCGGTCC
>CAYNYM010000235.1:4123-5726 GCA_964401325.1 uncultured Desulfobacteraceae bacterium
GGCTCGAATATTCTATCGAGATCCCTATGTGAAATGCCGATCCCACTGTCGGAAACACTGAGGAGCACATAATCACCCTCTTCAACGCTGTCGTATCCGCCGATCGGCCGGTCGACATAGCGATTTTTGGTGGAAATATGAATCGTTCCGCCTCCGGGCATAGCTTCTGCCGCATTGGTCATCAGGTTCATCAGCGATTTTGAAAGGTGAACGGTGGAGCCGAGGATGTTCAGTAGATCCGGCTCAAGATCGGTCACCACGTCGATCCCTTCATAGACGCCATGCAGTCTCTCGTATTCGGGACTTGGCCTGTAACCCCGGACGATTTGATTGAGATTCACCACTTCGGTTGTGGCAACGCCTCTCCTGGCAAGGGTGAGCAGGTCCTGGACAATCCCGGCGGCCCTCTCGCCGGATTTCTGGATCGCCAGAATGGATTTCCTCAAGGGACTGTCATGGGGAAGGTCCATCAAGAGCAGTTCAGGATAACTGACGATGCCGGACAAAATATTATTGAGATCATGGGCCACCCCGCCGGCAAGGGTCCCGATGGCCTCCATCTTCTGGGCCCTGAGAAGTTGTCCCTCCAGCCTTTTCTTCTCCTCTTCCGCCTGTTTTCTTTCCGTGATGTCCCGCCAGATGGCGTAAGCTCCAACCAATTGATCGGCTATGATAATCGGGGAAAGGTTAATCACAAGATCGACGAGGGTTCCGTCCTTTCTTCTGCGCCGCGTTTCGTACTCCACCCTTTCACCCTTTCCGGCCCGTCTCCTCATGACATCCGCATGTTTGCGCAACTCCGGGGGAGTGATCAACTCATCAATATCCCGGCCAACGGCTTCGTCCGGCCTGTAGCCGAACAGGCGGGTGAATGATCGATTGATTCGGACACAACGTCCACTGACATCACCTATGGCAATGGCCTCGTAGGGATTGTCAAAAAGTTTTTCACGGAGGGTTTTTTCTCTTTCGAGGGCTTCTTCCGCCCGTCTTCGCTCCATGGCGTTGACAAAGATATCGCCCGCGGTCCGGAGCAATGCGGCGTCTTCCTTTTCCCATTCTTTCCGCGTTGCCACATAATCGATGCCCAGGAAACCGACGAGTGTCCCTTCATAGGCCATGGGCACGGTGATAAGAGCTTTGATGCTCTGAGACATCAGAATATCTTTTTCAGTCACCGCCTCTTCCGGGAGCTCTTCCACGTTGGGGATAAAAATAGTATCCCCTTTTTCCAGCCGGCCCATCCACCATGGAAAATCCGGAATGGGCACGCCCTGCAAATTGTCCAACTGTGGCTCGACACCCTTTCGACACCATTCATGAGAATTGGACATGCTCCCCTTTTCACGATCCAGTACAAAGACATAACTCCTGTCGGCCTCTGAAAAGACACCAACCAATTTCAAACCCTGCTCGATCACCTTGTCCGGCTCCCCTGCGGTTGGATTGATGAACAGGGTCGAGAGCTCGGAGATCAGCCTTTCCAGTTCCACCCTGTGTCTCAATGCGTCAACCGCCTTTCGGTGCCCGGTGATGTCTTCCACGGTTCCCTCATAATACAGGATCCCGTCCCCCTCCGTCCGTATGGCCCTGGCGCTTTCCC
>CAYNYM010000236.1:0-5723 GCA_964401325.1 uncultured Desulfobacteraceae bacterium
TGAAAGACATGGCCCGCGATTTTGCAGCGGAAAAAATTGCCCCTTTTGCGGATGATTGGGATGAAAGACACTATTTTCCCTATGAAGAAGTGCTCAAACCCATGGGGGAACTCGGATTTTTCGGCACCGTCATCCCCGAAGAATACGGTGGAAACATGATGGGCTGGCTGGCAGGCATTATCCTGACGGAAGAGATCGCCCGTGCATCCAGTTCCATGCGCGTGCAGATGAACATGCAATGTTTTGGCTGTGCCTTCACGATATTGCGTTACGGGAGCGAGGAACTCAAGAAGAAATATATTCCCAAATTGGTTAGCGGTGAATTGGTCGGCTGCTTCGGTATCACCGAACCTAATGCCGGCTCGGATGTCATGGCCCTGAAATCCACGGCAGATGACAAGGGTGACCACTATCTCATCAATGGATCCAAGACCTGGATCTCCAATGCCAGTGCGGCCGATGTCGTGATTTATTATGCCTATACAGACAAGGCCGCTGGCGGCCGAGGACTTTCGGCCTTTGTGATCGAGCCCAAGAATTTCAATGGGATTACCACCACGGATCTGGACAAGTTGGGGACACGCTCAACACCCACGGGTGAAGTCTATTGCGAAGATACCAAGGTCCCCAAAGAAAATATCCTTGGCAAGCCCGGTGACGGAGCTAAAATCGTCTTCGGCTCATTGGCCCAGTCCAGACTCTCTGCCGCGGCAGGTGGTGTCGGTCTGGCACAGGCCTGTCTGGACGCCATTCTCGGCTATGCCATGGAGAGGGAACAGTTTGGTCAGCCTATCGGAAAATTGCAGATGATTCAGGAAATGATCGGCACCCTGGCACCACAAATCGAGGCGGCTCGGCTCATGGTGTACAAGGCGGCCTGGCAGAAAGATGAGGGAAACCTGGGAAACAACCTGGAAGTCGCCATGGCAAAATATGTTAGCGGAGAGGTTGCCATGAAGGCGGCGGAATATGCCATGAGAATTCTCGGCGCCTACGGATATTCCACCGAATACCCGGTTGCCCGTTACTACCGTGATGCGCCTCCCTACTTTATGGTTGAGGGATCTACCAATGTCTGCAAGATGATTGTGGGTACGGATCAGCTTGGCATCAGGAAGGCAAACAGGTAAACCATTGAATCGAAACAAGCGGCCCTCTCCGAACCATCAGCACACGCTAGGCCGGAGACCGTGACATTCGAATGACGACCCGGAGAGGGTCACTTTCATGAAACATGAGTTTAGGAGGGAACAATGAGCAGATCAATGCATCCTTATTTTCAAAGCATGCAACCGATTGGAAAGGCACTGACGGATAAACAAATTGAACAAGCAAAGGAAAACAGGGATCAAATCGCGGCGGTAGACAAAGAAGTGGCCGAAGCCGTAGAGGCCGTAAAAAACGCCGGTATCCCTGCGGAGAAAATCAAACAGAGAGGCCAGACGACGATTTGGGAAAGGATCGAATACCTCGTGGATCCCGGAACATGGTGTCCCCTTCATACGCTGTACAATCCGCTCTCGAACGAGGAGGGGACCACGGGCGTGATCGACGGCCTGGCCAAAATCAACGGCAAATGGTGCGTCGTAATCGGCTTTGATAATAAAGTCATGGCCGGAGCCTGGATCGCAGGTCAGGCCGACAACCAGCTCAGGGTGACCGATATGGCCAAGAGGCTCCATGTGCCGCTTGTCTGGATCGTCAACTGCAGCGGCGTGAAGCTGACGGAACAGGAAGAGGTCTATGCGAACCGCAGAGGTAACGGCACGACCTTTTACCGACATGCAGAACTGGAAAAACTGGGCGTCCCGGTCATCGCCGGTATATACGGCACCAACCCCGCGGGCGGCGGTTATCAGGGCATCAGCCCCACAATCCTCATCGCCCATAAGGACGCCAACATTGCGGTAGGCGGCGGCGGCATCGTCGGCGGCATGAGTCCCAAGGGTTATTTTGACGACGAAAATGCAGAGGCCCTTATCGATGCAACACGACATTTCAAACAGGTACCTCCGGGCAGTGTCCCCATTCATTACAATGAGACTGGATTTTTTAAAGAGGTCTATGACACGGAATTTGGCGTGCTCGACGCCGTGAAGCGACATGTTGCCATGTCCCCGGCCTATGACCCCGATTTTTTCCGTGTAGATGATCCAAAAGAGCCCAAATTCACCGGGGAAGACATCAATTCCATCATCGCCTTCAACCAAAAGCGCAGCTACAATTTTGATGAAATACTGGCCCGCATCTTTGATAACAGCGAACACATGGAATTCAGGCCCGGATATGGCCCGGAGGTCTATACGGGTCTGGCCAAAATCGACGGATTGCTGGTCGGCTTTATCGGCAACCGCCAAGGCTTCCTGGGTGCCAAGTATCCCGAGTATGCCCCCTACCCCGGTATCGGCGGGAAGTTGTACCGTCAGGGGCTCATCAAAATGAACGAGTTTGTGACCCTCTGCGGTCGCGACCGTGTGCCTATCGTATGGTTCCAGGATACCAGCGGAATCGATGTGGGCGATATTGCCGAAAAGGCGGAACTTTTAGGCCTTGGCCAGTCCCTGATTTATTCCATTGAACAGACCGATGTCCCGATGATCATGATCACTTTGAGAAAAGGGACTGCGGCTGCCCATTACATCATGGGTGGACCGACAGCCAATAACCATAATGCCTTCACACTTGGGACCGCCACCACGGAAATCTACGTGATGCACGGCGAAACGGCTGCGGCGGCTTCCTTCTCCAGAAGGCTGGTCAAGGAAAAGGATGCGGGGCGATCTATCCAGCCCACTATTGAGAAGATGAATGAATTGGCCCAGGAATATCAAAAAAAATCCAGGCCCATTTATTGTGCAAACAGGGGCTTTGTGGATGAGATCGTGTCCTATGCGGACATGCGCAAGTATATCCAGGCCTTTGCGGGATGCTGTTATCAGAATCCCAAGTCCATCTGTCCGCATCATCACATGATGATCCCCAGAATCATCAAGGGATAAAATCAAGAAAGAAGCCGGCGCCGAAGCATTCGGGGCCGGCTTCTTAAAAGGACCTATGGTCTGAAAATTTTTTATTTATTACGCCTTGTTGCTCGGCGATCATCCCAGAGTAAAGAAAAGTATCCTGGCCTCCCTTCTCCTCTCTTTTAGATGCCCACAAGATCCCTTACAAAAGATTCAGATGATAGTCCCTCCGCACTGATAGAAAACGACCCGGGCATCCGTAATCGTGCAGCAATGCTTCCTTTTTGAAGGCGGGAGATGAAAATAAAGCAAAAAACAAAAAATCATTCAAATAAAAAAATAGCTTGACAGCCTTTTTCCATATGAAATACTAATATCTTCAACCCTTTCTTATTTGAAAATTTCAACAACTTCTATCGTCAATATTTTTTTTGCAGATACGAACTTTCTGAAATCAATCCCTCTTCCCGAATAACACTCTCATACCCGGAGATGAATCATGAAGGAAGATGAACTGGACGCCTTGGATAAGAAACTGATCCAAGTGCTGACAAAGGAAGGTCGCCTGCCCTCCGGAAACATTGCCGAACGACTGAATATTACACCTCCCACCGTACGAAGTCGCATTGAGAACCTTGTCCAGTCGGGAATTGTGAGAGTGGCCGGCCTCCTGAACCCTTTCAAGCTCAAGGACATGAATATGGCCTTGGTATGTATCAGCCTCGAAAGGCATCATGAACTGGACGAGAGGCTTGAACAGATATCAGAGCTCCCCCAGGTGCATTGGGCGGTTGCAGTGACCGGTCAATACGATATCATCGTTGAAGTCATCCTGAGCAAGGGGATGAAAGACCTCTATCATTTCTTGGTCGATGAACTCCCTCGATTGGGAGGAATACGCACCAGTGAATCTTTTATGATCATGAAGGGCAAACGAAAATGGGTCCTGCTTTCCGAAGACAGTGAAGTTCTCACGAAATAAACGCAACACCAAACACACACAAACGGGAGGTCCGGTATGATAGTCGGGGTACCAAAGGAGATAAAAAAGGCTGAGCATCGGGTTGGGATGGTCCCGTCAGGGGTGCGGGCACTGCGGGTCGCGGGGCACGAAGTGTACGTACAAAAAACGGCCGGCATTGGCAGTGGTTTTACCGATGAAGAATATGCCGATGCCGGGGCCGAACTCAAAGACACTATAGAAGAGGTTTATGCCGGTTCGGAGATGATTGTCAAGGTCAAGGAACCCCTGGAACAGGAGTGGCCCCTCATTCGCAAGGATCAATTGCTCTTCACCTACCTCCACCTTGCACCGGCAAGGGAACTGACCCTGGCGCTCTTAAAGAGCCATTGCATCGGCATTGCCTATGAGACCGTACAATTGCCGGATGGCTCCCTGCCCCTGTTGACGCCGATGAGTGAGGTTGCAGGAAGAGTATCCGTCCAAGTGGGGGCCTATTTTCTGCAGAAAGAAAACGGGGGCCGCGGCGTCCTTCTCGGCGGAGTCCCTGGAGTGTCTCCCGGAAAGGTTGTCATCATTGGCGGGGGTACTGTCGGAACCAACGCCGCCAAGATGGCGGTGGGACTCGGGGCCGATGTGACCATCATGGATGTCAACCTGGAACGATTGAGGGCCCTGGATGACATATTCGGCAATCGCCTGAGCACCCTCATGTCCAATCAGCAGAACATCGAAGATCAGGTTCAGGAGGCGGACCTTGTGGTGGGTGCGGTTTTGATCCCCGGTGCCAAGGCCCCCCATCTCATCACAAGGAAGATGCTTTCAAAAATGAAACCCGGCGCCGTTATTGTCGACGTTGCGGTCGACCAGGGGGGGTGTGTCGAGACCATCAGGCCGACCTATCACGATGACCCTGTATACGATGTTGACGGAATCTGCCATTACGGCGTTGCCAACATGCCCGGTGCGGTTGCCAGGACTTCTACCTTTGCCCTGACCAATGCAACCCTGCCCTATGTCCTAAAGCTTGCAAATCTCGGGTTTCCGGAAGCGGTCAGGGAGGATGAACCGCTTCGAAAGGGTCTCAATGTGTGCAGGGGGAAACTCCACTACAAGGCGGTCTCCGATGCCCTTGACCTGGAGTACATGCCTTTCGAGGCATAGACTCCCTTTTTCTGTCAGGTTGCGAGGTCACGGCCAACATGATTTAAAAGTCGCATAAGGTATCACCCGGACAAAAACAATCAAAGAACAGGAGGTTTTCATGGGCGGTTTTGAGCTGAGCAAAGGGTGGGTCGAGGAGGACAAATTGCACATGCTCCACGGTGGCGTTCCATTGGATGCCTTTTTCGAAAATGGAACACCCCTCATACTGGAGTCTGCATCCGGGATCCGCATCAAAGATATCCATGGAAGGGAATATATCGATGCCTTGGGGGGCGCCGTTTGTACCAACTGCGGATACAGCAGGCCTGAGCTGGCCGAAGCAGCCATGAAACAGATGAAAAAGCTCAGCTACGCGGAATCCTGGTCGGGTCTGACCAGCACGGCAGCTATTGATTATGCCCATGCCCTGGCTGAATTCACCCCCGAGGGGCTCGACAGGTTTTTCTTTGTCAACAGTGGGGCCGAGGCCAATGAGGCCGCCTATAAAATCGCCCGATACTATTGGGCGACGAAAGGGTACGGGGAAAAGAACAAGATTATCTCCCGCAATCTCAGCTACCACGGTCTGAACATGTTTTCCATGTGGGCCACGGGTATGCCGCGATTTCACGGCAAGGTCGGGACCCCCAATC
>CAYNYM010000237.1:0-5721 GCA_964401325.1 uncultured Desulfobacteraceae bacterium
TCAACGCGGACGAAAACAAGGAGGTGGACAGCCTGGAGGAGGACTGGGGGCAGTTTGGATCAGAAGATTTGGCGATTGAATTCCCGGACGGAGTCTCGGCATCGGGAAGGATCGAGGATGAAAATGGGAAGTTGAATATTAACTTAATGTTCAATGAATCCGGTGTCATAGACGAAAAAAAAGAGCTGGAAATCGTCAGGCTCTTTGGTGTGCTGGGGTTGCCGGAAAATGCCGTAGCGCCACTCTTGGACTGGCTGGACAAGGACAATATTGAACGCCTGGAGGGGGCAGAGAGTTTTTACTATCAAAACCTGGATTCCCCCTATGGCTGCGCGAACGCTCCCTTTCTCACACCGGGGCAGTTGCTCCTCGTCAAGGGAATGAAGGACCTTGAACGATTCGGTGAGAACCGAGCTAGAAAGTTACTGGATTTCCTGACGATCCATTCGGATGGGATGATCAACATCAATACGGCATCCCCGGAAGTCCTTCAATGTCTCAGCGGGGGAATAGACCCTGCCCTGGCCGAGTCGATCATTGAGCATCGAGAGGAACAGGCGTTTTCGGAGATTGGCGAGCTGGATGTCTTTCTGGGCATCGATAATACGATCTTCAACGAGATCAGGGATCGGATTACCGTAAAGAGTTCGGCTTTTTCCGTTGAAGTTCAGGGCCGTTATCAAGAGGCTGTAGCAGAGATAAGAGCGGCTGTCCTCAGAAACGGGGACGGCCTGAAACTGATCTCCTGGCGGGTAAAATAATCATGGTAAACCCTTTGAAAGATCTATGGGGGCCCAAGACTGTTTTGGGCCTGGAAATTACGGATCATCATGTCTGCGCGGTTCAGGTGTCAAATCCTCAAAACGCACCCGAAATAGAGGGCCTGGCCTTCAAGGAAATCGAGGGTGCAGGGCATGTCGATGAGACCCTGAAGAAGTTTTTTTCCGAAGAGACTTTTGAGACCGAAACCACGGTTTCCGCTTTGCCCGCCTCTCTGGCCACGATCAGGGAGATCTCGCTGCCCTTTGACAATCTAAAGAAGTTGCATAAGATCATCAAGTATCAAATGGAGGGCTACGTCCCTTACCCCATCGAAGAAATGGTTGTCGATTTCCTTCCATCTGAATCCGGCGAGGGGATCATTACAATAGGCGTCCAAAAGAGAGTGCTCTCAGAACACTTGGAGAACCTCTCGCGGTTTGCCTTGGACCCCAGGGTCGTCAGCCTGAAAAATGTCGCACTCTTTCGTCTCTTTGTCCTTAGCCGCAAAGGGGCGGCCGATCATCCCGTGGCCATCATATATCTTGACAGGGCACAGATGGAGATTCAGGTCATAAGGGAAAATCATCTTGATTTCATTCGGGATGTCAAAGGTGGGAGTGGTCACCTTGATGCCCTGAAAGAGAGTTTCGGGTTGTACCGTTTGAAAAGACCCGGTGAGATGATCCAAGAAATCCTGCTCACCGGCCCCTTTTCCGTGGATGGCAAGCTCGCGGAAGAGATCACCGAAATCACGGGTATTCGCGCCTCCCTTTGGCAGCCCTTTGACGCGTTCAAGCACCGCGACGGCAAGGTGGAAAAAGGGATGCAGGCAAGTCTCAGTGTTGCCCTGGGACTGGCCCTAAGCACGGTAAGCGGCTCCGCCCCGGCCTTCAACCTGCGAAAGGAGGAATTCAGCGTTGAAACCGCTGCGGACCTAAAGCCCATGATCAGGTTTATGGTAATCGTGCTTTTCCTGCTCCTGTCTCTTTTTACCTTTCATCTATATCAGCAACTCAATTATCAGGAACAATATTATTCGGGATTGGAGACAAGCATCAGACAAGTGTTCGCCGACACTTTTCCAGAGACAAAACAGATCATAAAGGGCCGTGAGTTGGCACAATTCAGGGAGAAAATTGCAGCGGAGAAGGGCCAGTATGGATGGCTTGAGGGCTTTTCGTCGGAGAGTTCAGTGCTTGATGTCCTTTTGGTCTTCACCAAGGTCGTGTCCAAATATTCCGACATGAAAATTGAAAACCTGTCCATTGATGGGACTAAAATCCATATGGACGGAGGTGCCCCCTCCTTTAAAACGGTCGATCGACTCAAGCGCGAGCTCTCGGACACCGGTTTTTTCGCGAATATCAAACTCGTGGGTGCAAAAGTGGACAAGAAGCAAAATGCCATTCAATTTAATTTTGTTTTGGAGAAGAAATCATGAGTGTAAACAGGCGTGAAAAGGCCTTTATCGGGTTGGGGATCGTTATCATCCTGGCGTTGGCCTACATTATGCTGGTGGTTTCTCCTGCCAGTTCCCGCCGAAAGGCGCTTGAACGCTATATCGCAAAAAAAGAGGCGGATTTTAGTGAGATCTGCACATTGAGAAGTGAATGGGAGGGGTTTCAGAAGCGGAGAGCCGAGGCTGAAAGGATTATGAAAGGCAGAGGCCAAAGGTTCACACTCCTTTCCTATCTCGAGGGGATAACCAGAAAACTCGGAATCAATACAAAGATACATTACATGAAACCGCTATCCTTCTCCGACGAAAAGTCGGGGAACATAAGGACCGAAGGGATTGAGATAAAACTCGACGGGATCTCGAGTCGAGATCTGATCCCTTTGTTGCAACAGATTGAATATGCTGGAAAGTTGTTGAGTATCAAACGCATAAAGATCCAAAAGGTGTCAAAGGATAAGGACGAGTATCTGAAAATCACATTGCAGGTGCATACTTACAGCTCCACGTGAAAACGGGCTGGATTTTTGTGAAAAAAGAGTCCCCGGGACTTAACTGGGCGACGCAAGATGCCGATGTGAACAAATGACATGAAGGCTTCATAGAAACGGTCAATTGTGTTTAAGAATATCGAATATGGTCGTTTTATTGGTAGGTTAAACTATATATTTGAAATAAGACTTGAAATTGATGTTTTTTTGTGTTATGTGATCCAATTACCGTGATTTCTCGTTAATCGATAATTTTTCAACTCCTAATGCCTAGAACACTGCAAAGGCACTTTTATGGCCTTTGATTTTTCCAGCTAAGAGCGAAGTGAAGCGCATGTTGACCAACTAACAGCCACAATGGTTATCCCAGCATAAGGTTCGCTATGCCGTTTCAAAAACCCATTTTTGAGCAAATTTCGACCCTAAAAAATTTACCATCTCTCCCTCATATCCTCCTGAAGCTGCTTGAGGCCTGTGATCAGGATAGCGGTAGCCTTGATAAAATCTCCGAGATTGTACACAAAGATCCCTCATTGAGTGCAAAAATCCTCAGACTCGTCAATTCGGCCTATTTCGGGCTGCCTCAGCGGGTGGAGGAAATCAGGCAGGCCGTGGTCCTGGTAGGGATGAACGGCGTGAAGAATCTCGCGGTCTGCGCCTGCGTCTATGAGGCCTTTCACAAGACCAGAGGAAATGGTGGATTTGACCTAAAGCGCTTTTGGTGGCACTCCCTAAGGTGTGCATTTTTTGCCAAACGAATTGCTGAAGAAGTGGGGTTCAACCAGCCCGATGAAGCTTTTTTGTCCGGGCTCTTACATGATATCGGGAAGCTTGTGCTTTGGGTCAATTTCCGCAAAGACTATGAGGATCTCCTGGAAGGCAGCGAGGGAAAGCCGGAGCGGCTCTTGGAGGGTGAAGCAAGACTGGGGGCCACACATTGCGAGATAGCCGCCTGGCTTCTTGACCGCTGGCACCTCCAATCCGTTGTTTCGGATCCGATTTTATATCACCACGAGCCGGCAAGCAGGATACTCAGCGCCCTTCCCCTTGTGCAAATTGTTTACGTAGCCCATGCCCTGTGCCTGGATATTTTACCGGAACGGGACCAGATCCTTCGACTCGCCCGAAAGGTCTTGGGCCTGGCGGAAGATCAGCTCGAGGACTTCATGTCCCAATCCGATCTCGAGGCGAGTAAAGTCGCCCATTCCCTCGATATCGAAGTTGGCTCCTCCAAGACTCCGGAAAGATCCGTTTTGGAGAAAGACAACAAAAAACATGAGATCCTGGTCCATGAAGTGAAAAATGTTTCACTCCTTGTCGGGACCCTGCAGGGTTTCCTGGAAGCAGAGGATCAGGATAGCATTCTTGCGGTCCTTTCCCAGGGGCTCAAAGTCCTTTTTGATGTGAAAAGGGCGATCTTCTTCATTCGAGATTTGGAGAAAGGTGTGCTTCTTGGCAAAGTCCATGATCGGGATGGGGGGTTTCGCATATTTCATGCCCTGACTGTTTCGTTGAATATGGAAAGCAGTCTATTGATCAGGTCCCTCAAGGAACACAGGGCACTGGATTCATTTAGCGCGGGTGAGGCCTCAAACCCTGTCATCCTGGATGAACAGATTATCCGATTTCTCGGCACGGAGGGGATTTTTTGCCTTCCTTTGATCGCCCAGGGAGAAACCGTGGGCGTTTTGGTCATTGGATTGGGGCGGGCTGAAATGTCCCATCTGTCGAAACAGACCAAGCTGTTGAGCATCTTTACCCACAACGGGGCCATGGCCTTGAGATTGGATGACCTGAGACGAAGTCGATTGGAGACCATCCGTTCCGAAAGGTTTGGGGCATCGGCAAATATCGCGCGAAAGGTCGTCCATGAGGTAAACAATCCCCTGGGTATTATCAAAAACTATCTAAAGATTCTCGGAATGAAACTGGCGAAGCAGCAGGTTGCCCAGGATGAAATCAGAATTATCAGCGAAGAAATCGATCGAGTGGCTGAGATTCTCCGGGAACTTTCTGATTTCTCGGCAAAAAAAGTTTTCAAGAAAGAAAAGGTGGATATCAATTCGCTTCTCCTGGATATCCTTAAGATAACGAGAGAATCCCTTGTCAGTAATTCCAAGGTCGAACTTCAATTCGATCTCGAGCGGTCACTCCCTTCGGTCACAGCGGAAAAAGACGGGCTCAAACAGGTCTTCATCAACATCATCAAGAATGCAGCCGAGGCCCTGGAGGGAGGCGGAAATCTGCAGATCCAGACCCGCTATGTACCGGCACCTCTCGAGGCGCAGCCTTCGGGAGACGATAACGGACAACGCGGATATGTGGAAATCACCTTCCGCGATGACGGGCCCGGTATTTCCGAGGAGATCAGGGCTAAACTCTTTGAGCCCTACGTGAGTTCAAAGGGGGACGCCCATTCCGGCTTAGGCCTCTCTGTTGCCCATAACATCATCAAATCATTAGAGGGTAAAATTATTTGTGATAGCCATAAGGGCTCAGGAACGGAATTTAGAATCGAATTACCTGTTTTAAGTGACCAAGAACCTTAGACCCTGGAGTTACCCATGTCACGGATGCCAAAGATCCTGGTTGTCGATGATGAGCCGAGGATGTGTGAGAGCCTGAAATACCTGTTGGGCGCGCAGGATTATGAGGTTTTTGCGGCCCTTTCCGGTCAGGAGGCCACCGGTTATCTGGGACAGCATGCCTTTGACGTGGCGCTTCTGGATATCCAGCTGCCGGACATGAACGGCCACCAACTCATGGAGCATATCAATTCCAGCGATTCAGAGACGTCCGTCATCGTGATAACGGGCAACGCCAACCTGGATTCGGCGGTGGCCGCTTTGAGAAGGGGGGCCTACGATTATCTCCGCAAACCCTTTGAATTTGATGAACTTCTTAAGACGGTGGAAAACGCTCTCAACCAAAAGAGGCTCAAGCGGGAGAAGGAGACGATTCATGAAAAGCTGAAACTCGCGGAAGAGCGATATCGTTATCTGGTCCAGAATT
>CAYNYM010000238.1:0-5721 GCA_964401325.1 uncultured Desulfobacteraceae bacterium
CCTTCCTGCGGTACCTCACAGCCTAAATGCCTACAGCCTATCTAGCTGAGTAGTTTACTAAATCACCCCCTCCGCTCATGTCATGGACGTTGTCCAAGAACGGGTCCTGTGATGGTGGTTCGATTTGCAGCCGGGTCTGTACAGGGGCATGATAGACTCTTTCTCAACGCACCCACGAAATGAGTGAAATCTTCTGTGGTTTTTTTCCTTTCGGGGCGTGTGAGGTCTCGAAACATGGAGCATCTCAATGGGGCTGAGATTTCCAGTTGAACGCCCATGCCGAAACGGCCCCGGTTGCAGATATTCAGGGGGTTCGTTCCCATGAATCGAGGATTTTCCTTTACGGGAAAATCGGCCTCCTCAAGCGCTTTCCGGATGCGATCCTTCAGCGACGCGTCTTTTCCACCGATGTAAACCACCTTCTCTTCAGCGATACAACCGTGTATTGTGACAATCCTTTTCGCCTGTGTGGCAACGCGAATTCCAACGGGTTCGTCAAAGTTCCGACTGGTGATATGCAAATGAAAATTGCCCTGACGCTTCCAGCCTTCAAAACTGTAAAAGGCATGATCCTCCCCGGCAACCCTGTCTGCAATTTCGCTGGTGCCGGGTTCGATTCCCCCCCCATGCGGGGCGATCACCGCAATGCCTGTCTGACCTTGCCTGTATTGTATTTGGTAGTCGCGCCCTTCCTTTTCATTGTTCTTCAATTCTTCAAAGTTGCTGTATTTTTCCATATGATCTCTGAATGACGGCCAAGGAATGGGTTCGAATCATAGCCGTTATGCATTCCAAATCAGGCTCTCCTCCCTATTTATGGACCCTATCAAAATGGTATTAAAAAACACGATTGGAAGTCCCTTCGAACCGGCGGGACAAATAGCTTACCCACAGGATACCTATTCAATTTTCTCTCGATTGACAAGAAGAATGTAATAGATGTCAATCAAAATTCAATACATTGAGTGGGTTCGTTGACATGCAGAAAGACATGATTTCCGGGAGAGCAGCCATTCTCGCCCTGCGGGACATTCAATTCAGCTTAATGCCCTGCACGGAGAAATGTGCAGGGTGCACATTTTTTCGTGCATCCTTGCCCGATCGTACCCGTGTCGGGCAAGGCCTGAAACCTGGGAGCGCTGGAAAAATAGGGATGCTCAACAACTCATTGTAACTGTAACGAACGCTTATTGCATGGCGTGGGGAAAAAAACGGGAGGCCTGTGGTTCCATTTTAACCTCAAGTATTCTGTGGCATAAGAATTGGAACAGCTCCCCTGTAAACCCGATACACCGTGAAGGCATTATCTGTCCCGCGCACCGCGGTATTGTCTTGCGACTTATCGGCCCATACAGCTTATCGTCTTGCGTTGCCTGCAACTCAACCCTTGCCGGTGATCAGGGATTCTCCCAAATATTCTGATTTCAGTTATGATATCCGAATCAGACGATAAATATTGGGGATGCCAGATGAGGAGATATTTTATTGGAACGGAAAATCTTACTGACGAAACCTGAGGGTCATGGGCTCAAAGACAGGGTCAGAGAGCTTGAAAGACAGGTCGGAGAGCTGAGGGATGTCAAAGAGGGCATGGTCATCCTGGGCAAGGCTCTGGACTGTTCAAGCGATGCTATCGGGATAGCGAATTCTCCTGAAAACTTTACGTATGTGAACCGAACCTTTGTTGAACTCACGGGTTATGACACAAAGCATCTCAACGAGGCCGGTGGGCCGAGTTTTTTATACACCGATTCTGGATTGGCGGAGCGGGTCTTCGATCTTGTTATGAGAGGCGGGCAATGGAGTGGCGAAATCGAACTGCTCACGCGAGGCAAGCGGATTGTCACTGTTGAAGCGCGGGTTGAAGGCCTTAAAGATGAGGGCGGGCGGATTATTGGGATCATCTGGGTCCACAATGATATCTCCCGACGCTCGATGGCTGAGAAGGCCTTGAAAGAATCCTATGAGACTCTGGTTACGGTGCTGAACAGCCTTGACGTTGATGTCTATGTAGCGGATATGGACACCCATGAGATTCTATTTGTCAGCAAACACATGCAGAAAAGTTTTGGAGAGGATCTTGTCGGAAAGAAATGCTGGAAGGCATTCAAACAGGAGAAAGGACCGTGCGAAATATGCAACAATGACCGGTTGCTCGGGAATGATGGACAGCCTTCAGGTGTTGATGTCTGGGAGGGAGTAAATGCCCTTACGGGAAGATGGCATATCAATTACGATCGGGCGATTAAATGGGTGGACGGCCGTTTTGTCCGCTTGGAAGTCGCCATAGATGTCACGGACCTCAAGCGGGCGGAACAGGCCCTGAAGGAAAGAGATGCCAGCCTGAGAAGTGTCTTGGCGACGGCACCCGTTGGGATAGGCCTGACCGAAGATCGAATTCTGTCCTGGGTGAGTCCTGAATTGGTGAATATGGTGGGTTACACTGAGGCCGAACTGATCGGTCGAAGTTCGAGAATGTTATATGTGACGGATGAGGAGTTCGAACGTGTGGGTCGTGTGAAATATGGGGAGATTGATCAAAAGGATATGGGTGAAGCCGATACGGTTTGGAAATGTAGAGATGGGAGGGTCATTGATATTCACCTGAGATCGACAGTGGTCGATCCGGACGACCTTTCAAAGGGGGTCATTTTTACGGCCCTGGACACCACCTTTCAGAAGAGACTTGAAAGTCAGCTTCAGCAGGCACAAAAAATGGAGGCCATCGGGACCCTCGCCGGAGGCATCGCCCATGATTTTAATAATATTTTGGGGGCGATTATGGGTTATTCGGAGATGGCTCTCCTTGATATTTCCCAAGAGGGCAAGGTGAGATACTGCGTCGATCAGGTGCTCAAGGCAAGCAACAGGGCAAAAGAACTTATTAAGCAGATTCTTGCCTTCAGCCGTCAGAGCGCACAGGAAATCAGACCGGTTCAGATCACTCCTATCGTCAAAGAGACCCTTAAAATGTTGAGGGCTTTTATGCCTGCAACCATTGAAATACGTCAACGATGGGAGGCGGAGTCCGCTATTGTGGAGGCCGACCCTACACAGATTCAGCAAGTCTTTATGAATCTTTGTACCAATGCCCAGCATGCCATGCGCAAAAAAGGTGGAAGACTCGAAGTTCGCCTTGACGCAGTGGATCTGAGTCCGGATGAGGCGGCCGGTTATGCCGGTATCAAGGCCGGGCCCTATCTGAAACTCACGGTCGGTGACACGGGGGAGGGCATGGATACCGAGACCATAAATCGGATATTTGACCCCTATTATACCACCAAGAAAAAGGGCGTTGGAACAGGTATGGGGCTCGCCGTTGTGCACGGGATCGTGAAAGAACACGGTGGAACCGTCTCGGTGCAGAGTGAATTTGGGCGGGGAACGACCTTTGATGTGTTTTTTCCCATGGCCGACAAACCCATAGAGACGTCAGCCGATGAATTCGAGCCCCTTCCGGGGGGAAACGAACACATATTGCTGGTCGATGACGAGAAATCCCTGGTGGGTTTGGTCAAAGAAATGCTCGAGAAACTCGGTTATCGTGTTTCCGCCCGATCAAGTTCCCTTGAGGCCCTCGAGGCCTTCCGTGCGCATCCGGAACGGTTTGATTTGGTCATCACGGATATGACCATGCCTAATATGACAGGAGAGACATTGGCCGGCGAATTGCTGCACATTCGTCCTTCTATTCCGGTGATCCTGTGTACCGGATACAGTGAGCGCATTACGGAAGGCAAGGCTAAGAGTATGGGAATCAGGGAGTTGATTATGAAACCCATATTAATGAGAGAAATGGCGACCACCCTGAGAAAGGTCCTGGACGGTGCACAGTGAAAGCTGTGCCGGATAGATTCCCACCGCGCTGGGCTAGGTAGCCCAACCTGACACAATACCTATGACCGTGTGCCAACCGTTTTCCTTCCTGCAAGGATGTGACACCCTGTAAAAAATGCTGACATTGACAGACCTCTGAGCTGAGGTTAAAATTTATATTTGTAGGAAAAACCGGTCCATCGACAAAGGTTACGGGGATCGCGATCCCAAAGTAACCCGGTACGTGATTTGCCTCGTTTTCAAGACGGCGTTCAAGCTCGATCGATGTGCCGATTTTTTTTCTCTCTTGTTATGAAATGCAAGGGGGGTATCCCTCAATGCTGCATCTGCAGCTCTCAGGACAAAATTCAGGCCATCGAAGAAAGCCTCGCGACAGCAAAGGCTTTTGTTTTTGAGTTTATGGCGGGTCTGGTTTTGACTGAATGTGTCGAAACAAGGAAGTGGATGAAATGAAAGTAAAATGCAGGTGCTTTATTGTAATGATTGCAGGCATTCTATTGCTTACAGGGGCGTCCCGGGCATCTGAGAAGCGGGAGATGAGCTTTGAAGAGGCCCTTGAGATACTGCAGGACAAAAACGAGGCACTGATGGCGGCCCGCATGGAAGAAGGGCAAAGGGAGTATGAAAAGGCCGCCGCACAGGGGCTTTATCTTCCGAAGGTTCAATTCGGAATGCAGTATACACGGATTGACGAACCTATCAGCATTGATTTGAATGACATTCGTAGCGTTATCCTAGGCCTTCATCCCACGGTGCCCCAGGCGATGGTCCCCTCCTTTGAATCGCAGGTTCAGGACGACACTTTCTGGAAGACTCATGTGAACGCACTCTGGCCCGTGTTTACAGGCGGTCAGATCAGTGCGGCCAATCGGGCGGCCGATGCGTTTCTGGATGAGGCAAGGGAAAAAGTGCGATTTACTGAATCGACTCTCACGAGCGAATTGGCAAAGAGGTACTTTGGCCTGCGTCTGGCCAGAAAGGTGACCGGCGTTCGGCGTCAGGTCCTGGCGGGACTGGACAAGCACCTCTATCAGGCAAAAAAGTTGGAAGAAAACGGCATGATCGCCCGCGCTGAACGACTTCATGCGGAGGTCTTCCGCTCCGAGGCGGAAAGAGGGTATAAGAGAGCCCTGAGGGATGAGAACATCGCGCAGACGGCCCTTGCCGGTATCCTTTCAAGTGAGGACAATATCGTCCCCACGTCACCCCTTTTCCTCCTCAGGGAATTTGAACCCATGGAGGGCTTTCGTTCAAGGGCCGTCTCAAAGAATCCGATCCTCAAACAGATTGGGGCAAAATGGGAAGCGGCGCATCAGGCCTACAGAAAGGAATTGGGGACCTTCTACCCTCAGGTGTTTCTTTTCGGCCGTCATGAACTGCACAGAGAGGACCTTACCGTACTGGAGCCGGAGTGGGCCGTGGGTGTGGGAATTAATTTCACCATTTTTGAAGGCGGGGCCAGGGCAAATCGTGTCAAGGCGGCCAAAGCAGTAGAAACCCGCGTCTCCCTATTGGCGCAGAGGGCGGAGCGAGACATCGAGACCCTGGTGGAAAAAAGGTACCAGGAACTGATGAAGTCCCTTGAACAGCTCGATGTCCTGGGTGCCGCCATTGTTTCGGCAAGAGAATATCTGCGAGTGCGGACGCGATCGTTTGAGGAGGGATTTGCCACTTCCCTGGACGTGGTGGACGCCCAGCTTGCCCTGTCCCGTGTTGAGATCGAGACCCTGGCGGCGCGCTATGACTTTGATGTGGCGCTTGCGCAGCTTCTGGAAGCAAGTGGTGAGAGTGATAAATTTGAGGCCTATAGGGCCCGAGCGGACCTGGAGGTGTCCTTTTGAAAAAATTTGCAAGGGTTTTTTTGTTGATTGCCGGATTGGCATG
>CAYNYM010000239.1:0-5719 GCA_964401325.1 uncultured Desulfobacteraceae bacterium
TCCCCCAGAATGATGATGGGCCGACCGTCCGGCGGCACCTGAATCGTGCCCGGAATCACGCCCTCGGAAATAATGGAATCCGGCCTTTCCGGCCTCTTTTCAATGCGGGGTCCTGACAGCCGGATGCCTGTGCGGTCCGACTGGGGTGTGACCCGGAAGGATCCTTCGAGAAAGGTTTCCTGCACGCGGCTGGAAAAATCTTCATTCTGAGGACCCCACAGCACCCTGAGCGTCCAGCGTTTGCCGTAGATCGGCAAAAGGTCCGAATCGAGGACCCGCCCGGTTGCCTTCAAGGAGCGTCGAGTGTCTTTCGTGCAAAGGATATCCCCTTGTCTCAGGGGCCTTCCATGAAAACCGCCGAACTTGGTTGCCAGATTGGTGGACCTGCTTCCCAGCACAGAGGGAAGGGCCAGTCCTCCACCAACGGCGAGATAGGCACGGCACCCGCTCCTCAGGCCCCGAAAGGAGAGCGTATCCCCCTTACGGAGGAAATGGGAGCGCCACATTTGCATGGGTTTGTCGTTCAGAAAAGGCTGCAGGTCTCCTCCGGTTACGGCGACCACAATGTCCGTAAAAACCCTGGCCCTGAATCCCATAAGTGTCATCTCCAGGCCCGCCTCCTGTTCAGGGTTGTCGACGAGGATGTTGGCCACCCTGAGGGCAAATGGGTCCACGGCCCCGCTTCGTGCCACACCATACCTTCCGTAGCCGAACCTTCCGATGTCCTGGACTGTGGTAAGGGGCCCGGGCGAATCGACCTCGAGCGTCTCTAAGGCTTCCATCGTGCCAGCTCCTCCTCTGATATGGCATAGAACTCCACGAGAGCGCCCATCTCCAGGAGAGCGGGCGGGTTCTTTTTCAGATCAAAGAGTTCTAGGGGGGTTCGTCCGATGACATGCCAGCCGCCCGGGCTTTCCACCGGATAGATACCGGTCTGATTCTGGGCGATGGCCACGGAACCACGTGGCACGGAAGTCCTGGGCGTCTCCCTCCGGGGGGTCACGATCGCTTCATGAAGATCACCCATATAAGGATACCCGGGCGTGAATCCGATCATATAGACTTGATAGGTCTCACCTATATGAAAGGCAATGACATCCTCCTGTAGGATCCCGTGATAGGTCGCCACCCATTCCAGGTCCGGTCCGTATTCGCCGCCGTAGGCGACGGGCACCCTTACGGTCCTAAACCGTGGTTCGGGGGTATGCGTCAACTCCCGGTAGGCAACCCGGATCTCTTCCCAAAGGCGGGAGGAAGGGATCACCAGGGGATCGTAGATCACGAGCAGGGATCGGTAACTGGGAACGAGTTCCTGAATCCCCTGAATGCCGCGATGATCCAGTTCAAGGAAAAGGGCCCGCACGCGCCTGTTCACGAAAGGGCTTATTTCGTCCCCCAGTTCCACGAGCAAAGATCGGTCTCCCATGACCCGATATTCAGGGTTTTTATAGATCATCTAGGTCCGCCAGGATTAACCTTAGTGGATACGTCTTCAATCTCTCACGAAGAAATCAGAGGAACGTGCCTATGGGCACGATTTGGACACCGACATGGATCAGGGCTTCCCTGATTTTACTGACAAGGTCGACAGCCGTCGGATTGTCCCCATGAACACAGATGGTGTCGGCTGCGAGCTCCATATCCGTGCCGTCGATGGATGTCACCTTGCTCTCCCGAACCATTTTCAGTACCCTTTCGGAAGCCACCCCCTGATCATGAATCACCGCACCCGGCTCACGCCTTGAGACAAGCGACCCGTCAGGATTGTAGGCGCGGTCGGCAAAGAATTCAAAGGCGATCCGGATACCGTGCCCGGCTCCAATGGCCTCGAGTTCCCGGCGGTTCGCACCTGCCAGAACAACGAGGATGAGTGTCTCGTCCAGGCCGGCCATGACATCCGCCACAACCTCCCAGATGCCCGGATTTCGCGCGGCCATGTTATATAGGGCACCATGGGGTTTTACGTGCTGGAGTTTCACGCCTTGATACGCTGCAAAGGCCTGAAGCGCTCCGATCTGATAGGTCACAAAGTCCTTGATCTCTTCAAGGGAAGCGTCCATATTTCTTCTGCCGAACCCTATGAGATCAGGCAACCCCGGATGTGCGCCCGCGCCGACGCCATATTGTTTAGCCAGCGCAATCGTCCGTTTCATGACCGAAGGGTCCCCTGCATGGAATCCGCAGGCGATATTGGCTGAACTGATCAGGGGGATGACTTCTTCGTCCAGTCCCAGTTTGTAAACACCAAAACTTTCTCCCACGTCCGAGTTTAGATCGATTTTGTTGCGAAAGGCCATGCCATTCTCCTCCTGGAGTTTTTCTCATTGCCTGAGGCCCCGGGAAAACGGAGCGTCTGAGGCCTTCATGCCTTTTTCCGTTCCGGAAAAATACAGGAACGGACAAGTCCCACCAGTCAGGCAAACGCATTTCAAGCCCCAAAAATTCCTAGTCTACAAAAGTAGGCATTTTATCAAACCCACGCAGTCCTGTCCCCTTATTTTCCGTCATTCTCCCCTCCACGTATTTGTTAACTTCTCGGCCGGGCCTTTGTCCATGGCATGGATACAGATCTCCTTGGCCACGGCTTTGGATAGGGCGCCTTCAGGATCTCCTTCCTGAAACCAGGCACTGATTCCTCTCAATCGGACCGCTCAGCAAACGACTTTCTATGCCTCCCTGCGCAGTTCTTCCTTGACAAAGTTGAGGGCCCCGCCGGCCAGAAGGTGCTTGCGCTGGCGATCCGAGACGTCCAAAAGCGTGATGATCGTCCGCCCGTCCACGGTTAGGGGAATCTCCGTATCGCCCTTTTCCACATGCTGCCGCACATCCGGAAGCACCACCTTGGACCCCCTGTTAAAGAATTCGTAATCTCCCGGATTCTTAAAGACCAGAGGGAGTATACCGAAATTACAGAGGTTGGCCTTATGGATGCGGGCGAAACTCTTGACGACTTTTACCCGGACGCCCAGGTAACGGGGTGCCAGGGCCGCATGCTCCCGGCTCGATCCCTGGCCGTAGTTCTCCCCGCCGATAACCGCCACATTGTTTCTCTCGTTGCATTCCCCGGCAAACAGGGGATCGACCTGAGAAAAAACGTACTGGCTGATGGCCTCGATATTGGACCGCAGGGGCAGGATCTTGCTTCCCGCCGGCATGATGCCGTCCGTGGATAGGTTGTCGCCGACCTTGATCCCGACCTCGGCCTCCAGGGTTTGGGGGAGGATCGTCATCTCGGGAAGGGGTTTGATATTGGGCCCGCGTATGACCTTGGTCACGTGCGAGGATTCCATAGGGAAGGTAATCGAAGATTGATCGACCAGGTAGTGTTCGGGTTCCTTAACACGTGGATACGGCATATCCTTGCCAAGATCCCGGGGATCCGTAATGATGCCTCTGAGAGCTGCCGCTGCAGCCGTTTCCGGGGAGCAGAGGTAGACCCTGTCACCCTCTGTCCCGGACCGATCCGGGAAATTCCGGGGAAAGGTACGCAGGCTCACCTGATCCGTTCCCGGGGCCTGCCCCATGCCGATACATCCGAGACAACCGGATTGATGAACACTTGCCCCCGCCTGCACCAGGGGTAGGATCCCTTCATGGGCCAGCACGTTTTCAAAGACCTGCTGACTGCCCGGGTTAATATGGAGAAAGGTTTCCGGATGCCTGTGGCGCCCCGCCATAATCCCGGCCGCCACCATGAGATCCCGATAGGACGAATTCACACAACTTCCGATGATCACCTGGTCCACCTTGATCCCGGCCGCTTCCCTGACGGGCACGACATTTCCCGGGGACGAGGGGCAGGCAATCAGGGGTTCGAGGGATGAAAGGTCGATGACATGCTCTTCGTCATAGGAAGCACCCTCGTCAGCGGCCAGAGGACGCCAGGCATCCCCTCTTCCCTGGGCCTCCAGATAGGCCCGGGTGTTCTCATCCGAGGGAAAGATGGAACTCGTGGCCCCGAGTTCGGTTCCCATGTTCCCGATGGTTTCCCTGTCGGTTGCCGTCAGGCCCTTCACCCCAGGGCCGAAATACTCGATGACCTTGCCCACGCATCCCTTCACGCCGTATCGTCGCAACAATTCGAGGATCACATCCTTGGCGCTGATCCAGTCCGGAAGCGTACCCGTGAGCCTTACCCCCATCACCCTGGGGCAGGGGAAGCTATAGGGCCTCCCTGCCATGGCCATGGCCACATCCAGGCCCCCGGCACCGATTCCCAGCATAGAAACCCCGGCCGCGCTGGGGGTATGACTGTCCGACCCGAGAAGAGTCTTCCCTGGAATTCCGAAGCGTTCCAGATGCACCTGATGAGATACCCCGTTTCCGGGGGGGCTGAAATGCACACCATACTTTGCGCAGACCGTCTGAAGGTAGCGGTGATCGTCCGCATTCTTGCTGTCCGCCTGAAGGATGTTGTGGTCTACATACTGAACCGAGAGCTCCGCCTTGGCGGAAGGGATCCCGAGAGACTCGAATTCCAGCATGGCCAGGGTCCCGGTGGCGTCCTGAAGCAGGGTATGATCGATCCTGACGGCAATCTCTTCTCCCGATCGCAGGATGCCTTCGATAAGGTGATCTTCAAGTATCTTATAGGTTATATTTTTTCCCATAGCCTTCTCCTCGGCCTTCCTTTCATAAGGGCTTATATTTTACCCCTTTTGTTTGAATTTAGCTTCTTAAAACGCATTCAACCAAGGATAGGTCATGCCAATCTCTTTTAAAATGCCCAAAGCGGTTACCATTGTTTAGCACATGGCTGTGATCCGTTAAACCGCTTTTTGCAGGGATGCCGTTCAATAGGGGTATGAAGAAGGGCCCCGCCGGGTGAAATGGCAGGGCCCTTGATAGGTTCAAAAGCCGATGATATTAGAAGCGTTCAGCAACAAGCGGCAACTATGCAGCAATCAATTCCGGTATACCCTTGGTCTTGACCACATTCAGATTGAGGCCCAATTCCTTTCTTTCAAACCCCATGGCCATTCCCAGGATCTGGGTCATATAAAGGACCGGGATGTTGTAGCTCGTTTCAAATTCCGATTCAATGCCTTTCTGGTTGCTGTCATACATCACGGAACAAAAAGGGCAAACAAGGTTGATGATGTTTGCTCCTGCTGCCGCGATATCGTCCAGTTTCTGTTTCGCAACGGCAAGAGAGGTGTTTTCGTTGACGGGCAGAACCGGACCGCCGCAGCAGCGGATCTTGTTGGCGTAGTCCACAACTTCGGCACCGGTGATGGCCACCAACTTATCGAGGGTGAAAGGATCCTCTAAATTGTCAAAATTATCGTGTATTTCCGAAGGCTTGATATAGTGGCAACCATAATGACTGGCCACTTTCAGACCCTTTAGACTGGTCGTCAGGTGTTTCTTGATCTCATCCGGTCCGATCTCTTCATAGAGGACGCGGGCGAAATGCCTGACCTTTACGCCGCCCTCGTATTTGAGCCCGATCCGGGCAAGGCTCTCGTTGATCTCTTTTTTCATGTCCTCGTCATGGGCAAGATGATGAGCCACCTCGGCCAGAGCGGAGGTGCAGGAACTGCAGAGGGCACACAGATCCAACCCCATTTCCTGGGCGAGAGCCAGGTTATAGGCCCCCAACATCATTGCCGATTTCAGATCAGCACTCTTGACGGGAAATCCGCAGCAGATAAACCGTTCCACATCAACGAATTCAACTCCCAGCTCTTCGGCTACTTTTCGCGCTGACAACTCGTAA
>CAYNYM010000240.1:0-5715 GCA_964401325.1 uncultured Desulfobacteraceae bacterium
CCAGTGCGCCAAGATGCTGGAAGATGCGATCAAGGCAGAGGAATTGGACGAGAAAATTAAGGTAATGGACGTGGCGGAACTCGTGCTGGAGGCACTAGCGTGATGCAACCTCCCGCCCCGCGCCGGGGTTTAGCAGGGGACGTGGGACGAATCCGGGAAGCACCCTATGCCCGGCCTCGCCCCGCAGATCATATAACGCAGATGTACCTTCCGTATCGGGCCGCCCTTTGCCCCGGCGGTGGTGGCTTTGCGGGAAGATGAAGGCAGGCGTTGCCTTCAGTCCGACAGCCTGTCCACTCCGGTCAGGGACCGGGTGGTGTGCCTTTTTCCGTTTTGAAATGCGGGCCTTACTCGTCTTTCAAAAAGACGATGATTTCCTCTTCCCTCGTTGTCTTCTTCTCCTGGGTGAAAACGTCGGTCGTCTTTCTCAGCTCAATTCTACAGATGGTGTAGTTCTGCCGGATGCGCTCGAAAAGATACTTTCGCAATTTTTCCTGGGCCCCTTGGGTGGAGGGGTAGGCTATTTTCTTTTGAATGCGGACGGTTTCTTCAACTTCTATCCCGTCCCATTCACCCTCCGGTAGCGGGTCTGCTTCAGGGGGACGGCTTTTCTCCGGGGATTTCTCCCCATTACTGGAAGAAATAAAGAGGTTTGCGACGTTTTCAAGCTCGCGGCCTGGAACATGATTTTCCATGCTGTCTACGCTCCTTGCCTGATATCGAGGAGAAAGGCGGTATCCGCGGTCCGGAAGAGGAGGTCGCCTTTTTGAGAAAGAACCTTTCTAACCAAAGGAACGGTACGTATAGGTTCCGGACGTGTCTTCACTGTCATCTTCCGGCTCGCTCTCGGCCTCTTCAAAGGGTGCGTCTGTTCTCTGGAGAATGTTCTCCGCAGCACCTAGGGTGTCAAATGACGTGACCACCTCGGATTTGCCCATTCGAATGACCTCTGCAGCCAGGTCTTCATAATCCTTATGCCCAATGGAACGCTTGTCGTATTCCCCGATGGGAGATCCGAAATCTACCGATTCTCTCAGACGAATGTTGTAGCGGATAACCGTTTCGAAGACATTCTCTCCGAATTCTTCTCTGACCTTTTCGAGCACATGCTTTGCATAACGGGTCCTGCAATCATACATCGTAATCAGGGCTCGGGATCTCGTGTCGTGGCCGAGATTTTCCTTGAGCATGAGGATGATTTCCGTGAGTTTGGAAACACCCCGAAGGGAGAATAGGCTCAGATCAATGGGAATGATCACTTCCCGGGAGGCACGAAGGGCGTTGAAGCAGAGGTGGCCAATGCTAGGGGGGCAGTCGATGATGATATAGTCATAATATTCATCGAGCGATTGGATGGCCTCGTGAAGTCTGCTTTCGCGGCCGTCGACCCCTGAGAGTTCCTGCTCGACGGCACTGAGTTGGGCACTTGAGGGTGCAAGATCGAAATTGTCCCTGATGGAGAGGAGGATGTCTTCCATCTTGGTAGGAGGATAGCCGTTCGGTTTCAGGACATCGTACATGGTCCTGCCGAGTTCGGAGGGCATGATATTAAGCCCCATGGTGGCGTGGGCCTGGGGGTCGCAATCAATAAGCAATACGCTCAGGTTCTTTGATGCCAAGGCAAACGACAGGTTGATAGCTGTTGTGGTCTTGCCACATCCGCCCTTCTGATTCGCACTTGCAATGATCCTCATAGACATCCTCCTTTAATTTTTCTTTAAAATGGAAACCCGATCTCGGGCATAAAACGCCCATATATCAAAAATGCATACAGAAGGCAATAGAAAGATACAACATATTGTGGAATATTCCTTCAGGAATTCTATTTGTTGTATGAATCAAATGATTAGGGATGCGTTTTGTTTTTTACCACCCCAATATTCCATCATTCCGGTTGTCATGTGAGCATGCAATGTAGGCTTCACCCCTATGGGGTGCAATCAAAGCCCGGTCCTCTGGGCCAAGAATAGAGTGCTGATTGGAGGATTCAGGAAAGGCCCTATGCCCTAGGCGGCATGGTCGTATTGCCGGCGTTTGGGTTGGATTGCAGGGCATGCGTCTTGTTCGCAGAGGGATGCCCTTTCCCGGGCGTCCGACTCTGAGGGCATGATGCCCTGGTCCGAATGGCCTGAAGAATCGACCTCGTGCCCCCGGCATCCGGCATGCATCCCCATAAGGCCGTATCTAACAGGGTAGTACCCATAGACAGGTTCCCTGCCGTTCGGTGAAGGTTCCGGGTCCAGCACGGATGCCGAGGCCCCTGCCTCGCCGATGGCCTGCAATAAACTGCAGCGTATAGAAAAAACGCTGTTATTGGTGCTTTCATTGTTCATCATCTTCTCCCATATGCCGTTCGATGGTCTGCCCAGAGCATCGTGAGCTCAAAAGGGCACAGAATATAACAGAAAGGCAAGGTATGTGCCAAGAGGGAAAAGATGCATGGGGTTGTTTTCAACCGATTGCAAGACCTGAGGATCAAAGGGGGGGCTCATGCGGAAAGGAACCTGAGCCACGGGAAGTGTCGGGTTTTTTTCAAGGTGTCAATGAAACCTAAGAGGGAAGGTTGCCGGGGCCTTCCACGGTGCCCCGTCATTGGCCTCCGGTGATGAGGCCTATTGTTGACATGCACCGGTCAGCAGGCAAGTCTTTTGAAAAGGGAATCATCCCCTCCATGTCGATAAGGAAATGGCACCTCATCGGCATGACGGTCGTGTCTCAGTTGCGTGCCTTGGACAACCGGAGCGAGGGCTTGGTGGCATGATCATACAGTTTTGAGCTTTCCTTGATCTTGAATCTTTCCCGAAGCCTCTCAATGGAGACGAGGCGCCCCTTCCTCAAGGATGGGGTCAGGAAGGATTTCAGTTTGACTTCGAGGAGCCTCGGGTTCAGCTCGCTTCCGATGGCCATGACCCCTTCCAGGATAATTTTTTGTAACAGCAACTCGTGATCGGTCCTTTCTCTGATATTGGCTGCAAAGGGCAGGAGAAAATAATTTGCAAAAACAACGCCGTAGAGGGTTGAGGTCAGGGCAATGGGAATGGTCGCGATAATGACCGATGTGTCTCCAACGCCTGCCAGCATGCCGATCAGGCCGACCACACTGCCCACAAGGCCGAAGGAAGGGCAAATTTCCGCCATGGTCCGCAGAACTCTTTCGGATTCCTCTCGTCTTATCTTAAAAAAGACCATTTCAGTTTTTAAGATTTTTTTGATCTGTTCGCCCGGATACCCATCTACCAGAAAGCCAAGGGCGCGTCTCAAGAAAAGGATGGATGTCTCCGCTTCGTCTTCCTGGAGTGAGAGAAGACCCTCTAATTTGCTTTTAACCGACAGATCGATAAGGATCTCCACGATTTCATCCGGCTCTTTCGGTCTTGTTCGGTAGGATGTCTTCAGGACCTTGTAAAGGATGGCCAAACGTTTGAATCTGAAACTCATGAGAGTGGCCCCAAGGGTCCCCCCAATGACAATCAATAATGCCGCCACATTGAAATACAGACCAACATTTCCGTGTATGGCAAATCCCATGATGAATAAGATGGTAAAAAAGAGCAATCCGATGAGCTTTTTCCTTTCCATGGTTTTTCTCCTCGACTTTTGCAGCAGCAAGGGTGAAGACCGGGCCGGGATCGGTCCATTATCATTGATCTTCCAGTTTTTTTATAAAGGGTTGCGTGTGCCGCAAGGCCTTTCTTTGGTTATGATGATTTCCACCCTCCGATTGGCCGCACGACTCGTTGGATCATTGTTGGCCATCAGCGGTTGATACGCGGCGTGTCCGGTGACAAAGACCTGGGTTGGAGGGATATCCATCTCATCGATGAGAAATCTTGCCGTCACACAGGCACGGTTTGTCGACAACTCCCAGTTTGATGGGAACCTTTCAGTCTTTATCGGAACATCGTCGGTGTGCCCCACGACATTGACGGTGTAAGGGGTCTCTCGAAGGTCTCCCGCCACCTTTTTCAGTAACGCGACGGCATCGCGTTTCAATTCCGCTTTCCCCGTGTCAAAAAGGACATCACCGGTCAGGATGATCCTGACTGCTTTGTCTTCTACAAGATCCACCGAAGCAATATTCTTTAGATCCTGGGATACCAGGGTTTGCTTGCTCATTTTGTAGAGTCTGGAGATGCCCGGAGGCGGATTTGATTCACGGTCATGGATGTCCGAGAACGCCCTCATCTCTACAACGGGATGAACTGTGGGTGCCGATTCTTCGCTGGACAGGGCATCGCGCTTTGAATAATGGTAAGCGAATAATACGGCAAAGAGGATGAACATGGTCATCATCAGGTCCGACCAAGGGACGGACCAGTGGGGTGTCTTGGGCATCTTGCCGCGGAAAAGAAAATCATCATCTTCCGGCAAGGCCATATCCAGGCCCGGATCCTCCGTCAAATTCGGTTCCCACCTGACGGTTTCAGCGCATTCCGATTTCATCTCATGTCCTTCCGGCATAGCAACGAGTGATTTTTATCCAAGATTCAAATCAGAAACAAATTCCAGGAACTCACGCCGTTCCCCAACAAGGGCATCGTGCCCTGGATTCCTTTCATATTCCAGAATCGTGCCATGGTTCGAATTCTTGTCTATTGGCCTGATTTTGCATTTAAAATGTGATTTGACCTGTTCTATTTCCCAGGTGCCCGAGGAAATTTTTTCCGGCAATTCAAAAGACCCGGGGAAATATTTTCTTTTTTGTTTGCTCAATAATGTGCATTCTGTCAACATAGAGCCATTGAAGTCACTCATCAAATTCCCAATCCCATTCCTCAAATGTCGCCTGTGACTAAGTCTTCGCCTTTGTTTCCATGAATCTCAAGAAAGGAAAGGAGGGGGGCTCATGGCAAGGATGGATGAATGCCAGAATTTTTTGGTGGAAGGGAGATGTGACCGATGGATTATATCACGGTTCAAAAACGATGAATTTATCGCCGGCCAGGATGAAGATGAATTGTTCGTATCCGATGCTGAAATGGCCGATGAGATCTGCCTCGACTGCCCAAATTTCAAACTGAAAAGACGACCCTTTCAGGGGCAGGATCTTTAGCCGCCCGCCGCATAAAACGTCGAAATATCATAATCGACTATTCCCCTAACGACCTTCCTGTCGATATTCTACGGGTCCGCCCTTTGGATATCTCCGTTTATTTTGATCGAACAGGCTTGCTGCCTCGGTGGTCTGGTTTTTGGGCCTTGACATTCATCTGACCTTTGAGCTTTAAACTTTGATATGGGTTGTCCGGGTTCCTGCCTGGCACATAAAGGCTTAACAAAGCAATGAAATATGTTAGAATACCTGCGCGACAGTGACATATAACAGGGTGGTCTCATGGAAGATTAGACGCCCTAACAATGACTGGAAAAAATTAGGCAATATTCTGCTGGAATAGTGATAGAAAAAGAAAGGGAGCCGCGAATATGAGCACCAAAGACTATACACCGCCGTCGAATTTCATTCGAAATATCATCAAAGAGGACCTGAAGACGGACAAATGGGAGGGGCGGGTCCACACCCGGTTCCCGCCCGAACCGAACGGTTATCTCCATATTGGACACGCCAAATCCATCTGCCTCAATTTCGGAATAGCCTCTGAAAACAAGGATGGGCTTTGTAATCTTCGCTTCGATGATACCAATCCGAGTAAAGAAGAAGTCGAGTATGTGGAATCCATCAAAGAGGATGTCCGGTGGTTGGGTTTTGACTGGGAT
>CAYNYM010000241.1:0-5693 GCA_964401325.1 uncultured Desulfobacteraceae bacterium
GTACAACAATCAAGAGCGTGACATCGAGCGCGGCTCGACCACGTATCGCCCCGCGATTATGGCGATGGCGAACATCGTGCGGTTTTACGTATAAAAACATAGTAGCAAGGTGCAAAACCCTAGTCGGGGCCTATCCGGCTCCGATGCTGATTGTTTTCTGAATTATGATTTTAAGGGGCTGGAATTCGGTGAGATTTTTTAGGTGCGAGGGGTTCCGAAAAGTGAGTGAGAGAATCCAATTTTGTCCTGAGGATTCAGTTACACGTATAAAATACTACAGCCAGCTAGGCGCCTCTTTCGGCGCCCTCTTTCATTTTGCCTATTCGTCGGCCGCAGAATGCCTTCGGTGCCTCCAAGTCCGCTAATAAGACTATTTCGCAAAAACCGGGGGCACACGTTTCTCTGACCTCCGATCCCGCAAATCTTATGTGAGAGACAACAAGTAAGATCTCAGATTGGATCTTTTGTTTTTCAGACCCAGTTTTCCCCTGATTCGGCCGCGATAGACTTCGACGGACCGAACCGAAAGGCTGAGGTAGCCGGCGATCTCTTTGCTTGTCTTGTTTTCCCTGATAAGACTGGCAACCTGAATTTCCCGCGGAGTGAGTTTGGAACTCTGGAATGCCAGGTTTCGCAAGAAGGGTGAAATGACATGGTTGAGGTTTTCATAAACGATGGAAAGATAGTCCTTTTGAAGATCGGACAGCGGGGTTGCTTTCAGTTTATCCAGGGCTGGAATGACGAGTTCCTTAACATTGTAAAGGATATTCTTCTCCAATTCTTGTCTTTCCTCATCTCCGAGCTTCAGCAACACCTTCAGGGCCGAATTCATCTCTTCCAGTTTGAGTGCATTGGACCTCAGATCCCGTTCGCGCTCTCTCAAGGCCTGCTCGGACGCCTTCCTGTCCGTGATATCTATGCACGTCCCTATGACCCGGATCGGTTCCCCTTTGCCGTTCCTCTCTACGGCCTTGCCCCTGTCCAGAATCCACAGCCATGCTGCGCTGTGATTCTTTACCCGGTACTCTATTTCGTATCTGTCGTCCGCCCCTTTAATATGATTCCTAACGTATGTGTCTGTACGTGACCTGTCATGCGGGTGGATGGAAGCCAGGAATTCCTCATAGGATGAGTGGTTCCCTGATGGATGATGCCCCATCATTTCAAAATACCGGGTATTCCCGTACACCATCCCTTCCTCTAAATTCCAGTCCCAGAGGCCCTCTTCAGCGGCGTCCAAGGCCAGTTGATATCTCTCCTCACTCCTCCTCAGGGCAATTTCCGTCTCTTGCCTGCTCTGGACCTCCCGCTTGAGGGACCTGTTCAAATGGATGAGTTCCTGGCTCCGCTCGGAGACTATTCCTTCCAGTTGATTGTGGGCCTGACGCAGGGCCCTCTCCGCTCTCCTCCGAAAAATAGCCGTTGCAATACTATTGGCCACGCCCTTGAGAAGCTCTTGTTCCGGCCCTGTCCACTCCCTCTCTTGGCCGCAATGATCCAAACCCAAATATCCCCACCAATTGCCTTCGACAAAAATAGGAGCAAGCGCTATCGAGTATATGTTTAACGCCTCCAGTATCGCCCGCGATTTTGCGGGGAGTCCGGAGGTATTCGCCTGAAAAAAAACACCGCTTTCTAAGGTCTTTTTAATCCTCTCGGAACAGATGCGGTAAGGACCGTCCCGGAACCTCGGATTATCGGTTTTTACCTCAAACCCGGGTGCCGCCCATTCATAGCGTTGATTCGATTCACCTCTCTCGCCCGGCCCCAATTTATTTTTATAGATATAGGCTCTACTTGCACTTGTTGCCTCGCCGAGCCTAACCAGGATCTGCCGCAAGGACTCTTTCAGATCATTGGTTCTGAGTAACAATTGTGCAATGAAGTGGGCTGATTCTATCATATGGCTCACCCATTTGAAAATTATGAAAGTTATTCGTTTTGTCAACAAGAGCGCATCTGGAAATGAACATTTCCGGATTGGCGCGAACAGGCGCCTATGGCCGTGGACCTAGAGGGTTGGTAAGCCTGATGAGCGCGGTAAGCCAAAAACCGGAAGAGGAAAGAGAAACAAAGAGGCATCAGGCAGCCTCAACATAAGGAATAGGCAGACCATAGTAAACCTCATCCGGGGTTCTGTAGTCAAGAGATGAATACCCCAAATCCACCATCTAACTCGAGTCTGGTGAAGAGTGCCTTTTCTGAGAGAGTATCTCCTCCGCCCGCACGGCACATCTCCATCTCAGGGGGTGCCCTTTTCACCAAGAGGACAGGGCACGGCGAAGAAATATATGGGACAGGCGAAAAATAACAATTCAATCATGAAACTTCCCTATAAACATTCATCGTTGTCTACTTTTCCGTCATCCTGTCGATTTCAATATAAGCGAAAAGGAATTCGGTCCATCAGGTGGGATAATCGACTGGACGATATGATTAAAGGACGAAGTGCAGCCATGAATCTCGAAAGATTCCACGTTTTCAGGATAAGTGTCCCAATGAGTGTATTCAAATTGCTTCCGAAAGGCGCTTCAGCGAATATATCCCGGCTAATCCGGCGATCCCTTTTGGACGCTTTTCGTGTTTCGATAAAAAATGGTGCTTAAATTCCTGGTAGAACCGGTCAACAAAGACCTTGCTTCCGATGATGCCGCTGTCCGTAAAATACCGTGTACGATATCGGAACCGGTCGATTTCGTTCAGGTTGAAATCCTTCTTTCGCTCGTTCTCAGTTCCAGTGACACCCCCCTTTTCATAAACAAATCGCCGGTAATCCTTCAACCTCTCCGTTGCATTCTTTAAACCGAATTCCATCAACCCGAAATCAAGGGAAAGGAAACGGTCATCGTTTTTGCGTTGGACATGGTATCCAAGCGAGGCCCACCGGTATTCTTCCGGTTTTGATACGATCCCGGCCCGCACCGGGTTCAGATCGATGTAGGCCAGGCAGTTGATCAGCGTTTCACCGTTATCGACGATCACACTCTTGTAGCGGTCGGACCAGAAGAAACCTTTCCGGTGATGCCTTCGGTTGTAGAAGCGCGAAAACCCCTGCTTAAGCTCCTTTACATACTCGGAAAGACTCTCCCATTTCTTTCGGAAATAGGGGATTTGGCCTTCACTGATCGGGATCTTAGGTTCATCCCCATAGTATACCGAAAAGCGAGTCTTGATCTCCTCATCGTCGTAAGCTTCGCCGGGATGCATTCGTACCAGGAGGTGGAAGTGATTTCCCATCAAACAGAACCCGAGAACCTCAGAGAAATAGACCTTACTCAACCGTTTGAGGAGATTGAGGAAATATTCCTTTTCGATATCTCCCAGCACGAATCCGTCCAGGGCCGTTCGCGACATCACGTGGTAGACCGTGGGCTCTCCTTTTACGATCAAGCGGGCTATCCGGGGCATTGTCTCTCCCTCCGACTTTTTTAAGGTTGAATGCCACTTAAGCTAAATGTCGGACACGCTATCATTTATCACTCTCAATTTTAATTACTATTTACCTGTCCTTTTTTTTGGAAATTTACCAAAGATAAAATTAGAAAAATAGATACATTTATTTGACCTCACGAATCCTACAAAAATTCTAGAGATATATAATTGCATTCCACAAAATATAAAATAATGCAATATATGTTAGCATTTATTTACATATGTTTTATCTTGGTTTTTCGAACTTCGTATAACGTATTGATATCTAATATAAATAAAATAATTTTCTCACTAAAAATATGGCACATTTATTGCTTTTTATAAAAATGTTTATGTATTCCTCCTACCTCTTCGCCCATAACGAAAGGCGCTCCATGCAGAGACATTTAAAAATGTGCAAGCCCATCTCCTGATGGGACGAGTTTTATTCTATCAGGAGTCATGCATTCCATTCCAATAAAGCAAAACTCATCTTGAGATGGGGACGTAACACTATGGGTCCTAATTGATTCTATTGACCCTACATATGCGTTACTAAATTTCATTTAATATTTTCAGTTAAACTTGGATTTAGGAAAAGATAGGCGAATTTACGGTTGTGATATCGTTAAAGTCGCATGAGGTGGAATTCGGCTTCTTTTATTTTTAACTTTGATTGAAAGAGGCTCTCACATGGAAAGATTTTTTAAAACGCACCTCTTACCTTCCGACAAGATTCCCTTTTTGAGAGTCGATTGAACCATGCTTTCGCTAATAACAGACTCAACCACTTCGCCAAAAAAAATTAGGCGAAATCTTTTTCTGTGTGTTCCCAACGGTTCATGAAAAAAGGAGACACGATAGCCAACGGGACTCAAGTTTTAATTTTACCCTTCGACAAGGCTTAACTTTTTAAAATGGAGGGTTTTGAAGATGAAAAGACGAAAACTTTTCTTAATGGTCTTTCTCATTTTAGGTATAGGACCATCACTGGTTCTAGCCTTCCCTATAGAGTATAAAGATAAAATGGGCAAATTGCCCGATTTTTATCAAAAACAAACCCAATTCCCAAATACTGGCGAAAATTATTGCGCACCAACCGCCGCCGCGAACTCTATCTGGTATTTTGACAAGACTTTAGATGATAATATTATTCCTAATGATAACTGGATTGAGCTCGTAAAGACATTGGGAAGTAGCACCTATATGAACACGGATGCCAATTTAGGAACAACTTTCGATAATGCCATCAAAGGGTTGGATACCTATTTGGACAAAAATTATACGCCCGGCTTCATGGTTACCTCCCAGTATTGGAGCCCAAGTATTGACTGGATCAAGGAAGAACTCTCAAGGTGCGAGGACGTCCTATTGTGGATAGGATGGTGGTATATCGATGGAACAGAGTGGAAGCGAAACGGAGGGCATGCCGTCACCTTGGCGGGCTACGATACAACCTCTTTTTGGATTTCCGATCCCGGTAACGATAATAATGCTTATGACCAATATGCATATGTGGCTGGCCCTTGGACAGGGTTTTGGGAGTTGGAAAATTATGGTGGTTCCTACTATGCCATTCTTGAAGGTGCCATTGCAGCAAGCCCCGTTCCTGAACCAGCAACCATGCTCCTGCTGGGTTCAGGACTAATTGTCCTTGTACGGTTCACGAGGAAGAAAGTGGGTAGAAGTCGCAATGCATAATCGATAACTTCAAACAAAAAGACGGACGTCTCCTTTAGGTTTTGAATCTTTTTGTTGAAATCTAAAGGAAGTTCCTTTTCACTTAAGTTCGCAAACCGAAGCCGAGCATAAAAAATGGCAGTCTCTTTAACGGACTGCCATTTCGGTTTCATGAGGGGCGTGCATTAAGGTCCGGGGAAAACAACCCAGCCTCTTTCTACGAAATAATTTTCGGCTGTGGTTTAAAATCAACAGCTACAAAAAAAGGGCTGCACCAACATAATTTCAAATACTTGGCACAACTGAGTATTCCGGGCGATTCCGGCACCCCATTCCGATTGATTCCGCCACCCCCAGGGCGGGGTAAGTGAAGAGACGCTGGATAATTGAAACTCTGGCCGATAACCTTCTGAAAAAATATCAGGAGGTAAACATGGCCGGCAGGAGATTATCCATGCGCAAGATCAAAGAGGTCCTCAGACTCAAGTGGCAACGCGGCCACTCTAACAAACAAATCGCTGTGAGCTGTAAGATCTCACGCAGCACGACCGGGCAGAAAAGACAGGCATCACCTGGCCCCTGGATACGGCCCTGGACGACGG
>CAYNYM010000242.1:0-5648 GCA_964401325.1 uncultured Desulfobacteraceae bacterium
GCATGGGAATCGGCATGATCGTTGCCGGACTGGCCTCCATTATCATCGGGGAGGCAATGGTGGGGACAAAAACCGTGAGGAGAATGACCTTTGCGGCCATCATAGGATCCATCATCTACAAGCTCATTATATCCATAGGGCTCCGGTTGGGTCTGGCCCCCACCGATCTCAAACTGGCCACGGGCATCATGGTCATCCTGGCTCTCGGTGTCCCCGCCCTCAAAAAGGAAAAGGAGGGAAAACTCCACCTGAGGGGGGTGTGACAAGGCCCTCAGAAGGGGGTAATCTTCAGGTGCCCTTTGATTCAACTCCGAAATTCCAAAAAGCATTTCTCGCGCTTCCTCCCTTTGGTGCCTGAAGGGCGCAGAGAAAAACCCGAAACACCTTTTTCGCTATCCCTGTTCCCTGTGGCCTTCGCGGTCTCAGTGCAAGAGACAAATTCCGTTGGTATTTTAGGGAGGGTCCCGCATTCCATGATCCGATACGAAGGTATCCGGAAAATCTTTTCCAAGGGAACGGTGGATGAAAAGGTGGCCATCGACGGCATCACCCTGCACATACATCAAGGGGATTTTGTCACGGTGATCGGGAGCAACGGTGCGGGAAAGACCACCCTTCTCAACCTAACGGCCGGCACATTTATACCGGATGAGGGCAGGATTATCCTGGACGGGCACGATGTCTCCGGCTTTCCTGAACATAAACGCGCCAAATACCTGGGAAGGATCTTTCAGAATCCCTTGATGGGAACGGCCTCCACCATGAGCATCGAAGAAAACCTGGCCATGGCTGATTTGAGAGGAAGGCATCGGGGCCTGCGCCGAGGGGTGTCGAAATCCAGGAGGGCCTTTTACCGGGACATTCTCACCATGCTGGAATTGGGGTTGGAAGACCGTCTCAAGGACCCTGTGAGCCTTCTTTCAGGGGGTCAACGGCAGTCCCTCACCCTGCTCATGGCCACCCTTTCTCTTCCCAAACTCCTCCTCCTGGACGAACACACGGCGGCCCTCGATCCCAAGACCGGGAGCAAGGTCATCGAACTGACCGAAAAAATTATTACCGAAAACCAACTCACCACCATCATGGTGACGCACAACATGCAGCAGGCCATACGATATGGCAATCGCATGATCATGCTACACGAGGGAAAAGTCCAGTTCGACCTCAAGGGCGAGGGCAAACGGTCCCTCACCGTGGAGGAAGTGGTCAAACGGTTCGGGGCTGAACTCAAAGACGAGGCCCTCCTCTGTGAACCCCTGCCCGAAGAACCAGAATCGGCATAGCAGGTATTTCGCCCCAAACTATTTCATTGACCCTTTCCGTCTTTTCCCGGTATGATGAAATTAGGTGTTGTCATTTGTTTTCCCCCTCATTCAACCTCTTTTTGGAGGGCACAGCGCATGAAAAAACCCCTTAAAATGTGCCAACCCAACTCCTGACAGAGCAAGATGTGTTCTGTTGGGACTTTACGTTTTCGTCCTTAAAAAGCCAAACCTGTCGCGAGACGGGGACGGAAAGCTGCGGGTCTTAAAACTGAATTTTTCAATTTCCAAGTTGCCCCTCCTTCATCTGACATAAGGCATATCTTCATTTGTCGAAGACAGCCGAGCTGCCGAGCGTGACATCGTAAAAGTCACAACCGGAACAGCTCGGCTTTTTTTCATATCCCAAGACCTGATGCATTCAAAAAAATCGATTTCATCCCGTTTCAGGTCTTCGTTATCGAGTGTGAATGATTGAGATCAGGATGCGTAGCAAATTTTATGTTCTTTTAACATTCCCCTTTAGTTCACCTTTAAAGGTCTCAGTGAAAGGAGGAAGGCATGAAAAAACAACTGGTCAATTATGACACATTACTCAAGGTGACCAAGGCCATCTCCCATTCCAAGGATCCCGAAGAAGTCGTCCTTATGACAGTGGAAAGCATCACAACCGTATTGGATGTCAAGGGATGCACATTGTTTCTTCTCAATCGCAAGACCGATGAACTGGAGGTAGCCGCATCCTTTGGCATCAGCGACGAATATATCAATAAAGGACCTGTCAGCGCCTTGCGTTCCATTGTCCAGTCCCTGGAGGATGGCCCGGTAGCGGTATACGACGTTGCCGATGATCCGAGAATTCAGTACCCGGTTGAGGCGAAAAACGAGGGCATTGTTTCAATACTCTCCGTGCCGATCGTGATCGGCGGTCGTTTGATCGGGGCACTCCGCATCTATACATCCGAGCATTGGGATTTCACCCTGGAAGACGTGAACTTCGTTCAGGCCATGGCCCAGATGAGCGGGATGGCCATAGTGATGGCCAAACAGTACAAGGGCTTGAAGCACAGCATCGAGATATTGAAAACCCTGAGGGATCCAAAGACCATAAAATACAAGAAAAGAACGCCGTACGAAGGGGTTCCTGTGGGTGTTCACGCGAGTCATATCAAGGGCACACGGGGAGGCATGCATTGATAATTCCGCGCAAGGCATCCTCCCGATAGCCGACCAAGGAGTAAAGGATAGAGGGGTCAAGTCCCCGTTTGACCTATCTTATCGCTTCTAAGTGAAGAGATAAGGAAGCCCCTGAGGTAGGTCAAACGGCGACTTGACCTTTTTTTTCATTCAAAGACATCCGCGCCCTTCGAAGATCCCGTTATTCGGGGAAGGGCACGGATTCTTTCAAAGAAGAAACATATGATTTGCCCGGCATTTTTCGATCGTCTCTTCCGGCCAGATGCTTGACTGTGTCTCACCAACGTGCGCCTTTCGAAGATAATACATACAGATCCGAGACTGACCTATTCCGCCCCCGATAGACAGGGGGAGCTCTCCTGCCAGCAGGCGACTGTGCCACAAAAGCTTCTTTCGTTCCTCCGTCCCTGTCATTTGAAGCTGACGCAAAAGCGCGTCTCTGTCGACCCTGATTCCCATGGAGGATATCTCAAAGGCGCCCCGGAGCACGGGATTCCATAGAAGGATATCGCCGTTGAGGCCCCGGTACCCGTTCACCGTGGGCGTTGTCCAGTCATCATAGTCAGGAGCCCTGGAATCATGCGGCTTTCCGTCGCCGAGGGCCGCCCCTATGCCGATGACAAACACGGCCCTGTATTTCTTGGCTGCCCTGTCTTCTCGTTCACGGGGGGTCAGTCCAGGAAATTCCCGCTGAAGGTCCTCCGAATGGATGAAAACGATCTCTTCAGGGAGTTCCGACACGATTCGGGGATAGCGTTCGCAGATATAGAACTCGGTCCGTTTGAGCACATGATAGATCTTTCGAACGACCCTTTTCAAAAAATCAAGGCCCCTTTCCTCAGGGGAGATGACCCTTTCCCAGTCCCACTGATCCACATAAAGAGAGTGGGTATTGTCCAGCACTTCATCCGGTCGAACGGCGTTCATGTCGGCATAAATCCCATAACCGTGCGGGATATCATAATCAGCGAGCACCATTCTTTTCCACTTGGCCAGGGACTGAACAATCTCCACCTCGGTGGAGGCCATGTCTTTGACACGGAAAGCGACCGGTTTTTCAATCCCGGTCAGGTCATCATTGATCCCGAACCCCTTCTTGACAAACAGGGGCGGCGTGACTCTGCTCAGATTCAGTTCGGAGGACAGGTTGACCTCGAAGAAATCCTTGATCTCCTTGATAGCGAGTTCAGTCTGCTTCAGGGCCAAGACCGGCTGGTAGTCTTCTGGTACAAATAGGCTACTCATGATAATCTCCTTGTTGTCTTTAAAGCCATCTTATCGTAAAACACCTAAGATGCGTCCCAATAGTCTACAATACCTCTTTTCAGTAGAATCCGGGTCTTCCGGACAGACCGAAACAGCTTCGCAACCAACTCCCCTGCGTGGCGGGACTGATTTCTTGCGGTTCAGGGCCTTTTGCCGAAATGAGGATTACGCCCCTGATGGACGCTAACGATTGTAGGAAGGATGATTGAAGGGGGCACCAAAAGGATTAAAGGAAGGGGTGAAACAAGAAAAGGCACACAAACAGGCCGGTCCCGCCTGACTTTGGGTTTCAAGATAAAGGAATAAGCGCAACATGTGGTCCTCCCGATTAGTATTTTCGTTGGCTTTTTGGATGTTTTGAAAAAGGCCTAAAAAATAGCGCTTTGCCTCCACCTTGTCAAACGGATTCTCACCTCCCTTAAATAGTAAAGCAACGGGATCAAGTCCCTTTCTTGATCCCTCTTCCGCCTTCCAAATCCTGCGGCCCCCGGTTCCAGCGGACCGCAGGTAGAGAGGTGTTGCGTCGTGTTTAAGCCCATGCAAAGGGCTTGTTTGGGGCAAATCATGCATGATTCTGATTGCCCCCCGGATGATTCAAAAGGACGAGGTCTTGGATGGATTGATCCGCGCCTTGTGTCACGACTTTTTGTTTTTGGCTTTCTTCTCGTGAGGCGCCCGCCAGTGGCCGTCCACGGGAATGACCTCCAGAGTAACGAATCCCTCTTTCAGGATCGGCCGCACCCAATTTTGTGTGTCCACGGTCGCTTCCGGTCCCAGGCTTTCCCCCGAAAGGGTCGTAACGCGATCAATGCCCGTTAGGCCGAGGATCTCACTCACTGGCAACATCCCTCCGATATCCCGGATGCCGTCAAGGGCGATATAGCGGCCGTCATTCTCCGTACTCCTGAGCCCCACGGCCGACATGGCCCCGATACATCCCTGACCGGTCTGGCCGCCCCACCAGACATGAATACCGAGTGCTGTGGCCAGTGCCTTTGCCTCGTCAAGGGAGATGACTTCCTTCTGCGCGCGGGACCCGAGAGACGGCAATGGCTTTGGCACGGCGTCTTGGGGGGCAATGCACAAACCCGGATTGGCCCCCTCGTTAAAATGGTCCAGCAGGAAAGTCTTTGCAAGGCCGAATACCTCATCCACGCTGCATGGGTTCATAAAGGCATCAATGCAGGCGCTACTGTTATGAGAGGTGTAGGGGATATCCGGGTGGACAAGGAGCTGATGTCTTGTCACTCGGCTGTCTGTCACTAGTCCTTTTTCCTTGAGCTCATCCGCCAGCATCCGCGACAGTCTCCCCGTTCCGATACTCTCTTTGTTATCCGTATCATCAATAGCGATAAACAATTTCATGCAACTATTCCTCTTATATATGTGTCTGCCGTTTATTGGTACATAGTCCGTAGCTTTCGGCGCCCGTGTTACCACGGCGCGTCCTCTCTTTTATATCTACGTCAATGTCATGTGAATCTTGGCCGGGTCTCACGTCAACAGACGTTACAAATATGCCCGTATGTAAAACAATCGAGGAAAAGTGTCAATATCAATTTTGATATAATAATAGACACCCTGCAGTCCATTTGGATTTCATCAATACCTGGCATTCTTGGGGAGACGCATCCCCCGTCCGCTGAGCATCATGCCGAGCATTTCATCCGACAGGTCATAGCCGAAAAACTCTCTATAAAAGGCCCGGGTCTCCGCCGCGATGTCCAGGTCCGGAAACCGCTCCGGGTAGACGGTCTTGGCCGTCCAGAGGATGGCCAGAGGGATCTCGAGGGACCCCGGATGGCCCCAACGGGAGATGCCGATGGGCATCTGGTGTATCCGTCTTTTTTTGACCGCTCGGATAGCGGCCCATTTCCGGTCATTCAGGATAGACTTCACGACCCCGGTCTCGTTGGCCAGAAT
>CAYNYM010000243.1:0-5647 GCA_964401325.1 uncultured Desulfobacteraceae bacterium
TTCAGGTCCATGTCATCGATGGTATTGATCTTCACGATATTGTCCCGATTCTTCACGATGTCCTTAAGGATGGACAGGGCGGTTCGTTTGGAGATGGTGTTTTGAAAACGGCTGAACTGATAGGCGAACAGGCATTTGTAACAGCCGTCGTGATCGGGGTTTGAACTGCAGTTGCAGGCCTCCATCACATCCACGGCCTTTTGAAGCATATCGAAAACAGCCTGGGGAACTCTCATGAGATGTTTCAGATATCCGGTTCCCCCCGGAACCGTGTCGTAGATTACCAGATAATTCTTGTGATATTCCGCACCCCTTGACGCCTCTTTTGAAACCGTGGCCTTCAAATGATCCACACTGCCGAAATACTCCTTGAGCCCCAGCATGATGGCGGCGATGAAGGAGTGTTTCACCTCGTCATCCAGTTGGATGGACGTGGCGGGGATCAGGATTCTCAAAATCTCCGAGTCAAATTCCCGGTATAAAAAGACCTCCTCCTGATAATCCCCCGGTGTGGCGGAGTTGTAGGCGGGACATGAATAATAGTGATTCTTTGTGGAAGAGCGACCGTTTTCCTGTTGCAGCTTGCCGCAATAGCGGCAGATGGTGAACCCCTTGCGCACCTTTTCCTCACCGGCCACGAACAGGGGCTGGCCCTGGGACGTTTTCTCTCCGAAGTTGATATCCCGCAAGGTGGCTTTTTTTGCAAATTCAAAGCCGAAGGGATTTTGGTCATCATCAATACAATAGGCCAGGGTGATGTTGTCCGGGTCCACATCCACGTACAAATCCTTGTTGTAGAACTTGGTCTCACGGTCATCATGCTCATCCCCGCTGAAACTGCCCGTGTATTCCTCCGTGGCGTACACCTGGCGCAAACGGAGCATCATCTTCTCCTGATGATTGTCACGCCAGCCGGCGGCCCCGCATTTGGGACAAGTGGCGGTATTTTGAACGGAACTGGCCAATGCGGCGTGGGAACACTCCGGACACAGCCGCCAAAGTTCCGGTTTGGACACATTCACATCGATCTGATCCACGGTCATTTTCCGTCCCTGGGAATAAAAGGCATTATCCGGTGCAAACTCGCTTAAGGCGGATGCTGCCGGACGGGTGTACTCGTAGACATAATGGGCGTAACGCTTCTTTTTACTCCCCCCCGTCTCCGGCTCTTCGGTTCCGTCATGTTCAGAGGTCAAATTCCGGTAAATGACGGCCTTCAGTGAAACCCCCGCCTCCGGGAAGGCGTAATTGGGCAGCAGGCCCTCATCCGAAAGGAAATTGTAGATATTCTTGGAACTGATCTCCACCACCACCTTGGTCAGCGAATCCTTCTCCCGGTTCAAATTCTTCAAATCCTCTTCACGGGTCTTGTCCGGTGGCTTATTTTCAACGGTCTTGATCAACTGATTCAGCCGGCTGATCTGCTTGCGAATGGAATCCCGCTCTGCCTTTATATCCTTAAAGGCTTTTTCCAGCTTATGATGGATACTGCCCTCCTGAAGGTTATCCCCGTAGGCAAAGTCCTCCAGCTTCTTGAGAGAGTCCTGCTCCAAACCGTCAACATCGTCTTGTGTGAAGGTTGCCCGGAACATGGCTTTAAAATCCTCAAACAAAGAGACCAGATGATGGTCGATGTAATCCAGTAAATTATAAGGAAAGACCTTTTTCTCCGGGCGTTCAATATTCGCCAGCACCCGGGAGATATTCTTGGGGATGGCCACGGAATTGCCTCCGGACTTGATCCAGCAGTCGAAGCAAAAGGCCAGAAACTGCCGCTCCAAAACCGCTGGGGCGTTCAAAAAGACCCTGGGGGCTTTGATATCCCCGGAAATCATCTCCTGGGGATCCTCGTAGAAATACATGTCATGGGGACGGATATTGGACACCACCGTGGAAAAGGCGTTGCCGTCACGCCGGCCCGGCCGCCCCACACGCTGAAGAAACTGGGCCTGGGTGGGGGGCACGCTGCACAGAATGATGGAGGACAAATCCCCGATATCGATCCCCAGCTCCAAAGTGGGCGTACACGAGAGCAGATTCACATGCCAGCTCTTTTGCCGACCCCGCTCCGACTTGAACTTGCGCTCAAGGGCCTCACGGTTGGCCCGATTCAACAGCCCCGTATGTTCCCCGGCGTAAATACGGCAGATATCCCCGGTGGCGTAAAGCCTGCCGAAGAAATTTGACGCCGCCTCATGGGGTTCATACACCCCTTCACATCCGGACTGATGACAGTGCATGCCCTCAAAGGCGCCTGTGTGATCACCGGGAACAGACAAGGCGTTCCCGCAACGATTACAATGCAGTTGGACAACCGAATCCATCATCCTCAACTGGTCAGGATTCAGCCCGAAAACGGTTTGCCCCGTTTTCGTCTGGGCCTTTTTCAAAAATCCGCCTTTCTCCAATTCCTCCAACAACAACTGATATACATCCACAACCACCGATTCCCCCGTGAGGGTAACATTTGCAAAGGGCTTGAAAAGACTCTTAAAGGCCCATTTAAAAAACCAGGAGCCCTTGTTCAACCCCGAAAAGCCCCCTTTTCTCATGTAAGTGCCGCTCAAACGTATAAAATCCGGCGCTTTCCCCGAGGGGATATAACCCGGGAGCCACTTATCAAAGCCGTTGGAGATGAAATAAGGCTTGCCATCGTTATAAATAAAATGCTCAAAGGCCTGATAAAGAACACCGCCCGCATTCTTCAACTTCGTCAGCACCCCACAGGCAAAAGACTCAAAAGCCAAAAGGGGCAAATTGCGCAAGCCCCCCACCTCATTCATCAACCGCTCATGGGCCTTTTCAAGGGCCGGTTTCAACTGCTCCGGTTCAAAGCCCACGATGGAAGCACCGGACTTTTCCAACGTCCTTCCCAGTCTGCATCGGAACGAGTATTCGTACACCGTCTCCAGCATCATCCGATTTTTGATGGCCCGCATGAGAAAGTCCACCTCTGCGGGGTCTGCCGGCAGCCGGTCGTGTTCCAGCAAATGTTCAAAGGCCCGCCGCCAGGTCTGATTGGGTGCAATAAAGGTGGCGATAAAATCCTCTTTGGACATCTTGTCTTGGTAATAGTCGCACAAGCCGGTGACAAATTCCGACAAAGACTGCCCGGCTCCTCCGGCCAGCAAATAACGCTGAATCGCCACACGCAAGTTGAAACGCCAAGTCCGTGCGTTGAAAAACCCCGCCTTGTGGGAGGCATCCTGAACCGAGTCGGAAAAGGCCAGCAGCTTCTTGTCATCGTTGAACCGTGAGCCGTAAATCTCCGAGATACCGGCACTGATCAGCGTGGCGTTTCTGGCCCCGATAAAGGTCATCCCCCCACGGCTGGAACAGATGGGACAGGCGGCATTTTGGCGTCCCCGCTTGTCCTGGTAAAAGGGCCGGTCGTAAAAGACCTTGATCTGATCCTCCCGACCGCATTCACTGCAAGCAGGACTCTCGTTCAGCTTCATGCAGTCAGGACACAGATACCCCCGGTTTTCATAGGCCACATCCTCGTGAAATTCGGCCACGGGGATCATAATACAGATATCCGTATCAGAGGCCATATAGTCAGCGTAGAAATCGTGAAGCATGCCAAGACGGACAAAGCCGTCCTCGTTGCGTTTGGACACCCAGCCTGTGGCGCCGCAATCCCGGCAATTCACAACGGGCAGCATCCCCCGCAACTGGGTAGCGTTCAAATCATCCGACAGCTTCAATTTTGGCGTCTCGCTCACCGAGGCCACCAGACGACGCAACTCCCGAAACCACAACTGCACATGCACGTCCAAAAACTGCTCCGTTCTCTCTCCCGCCCTTTTTCGGGCATGGGAAATCAGACACAACAGGGAATTGACCAACAGTTGAATCTGATCGGGGGTGTACTTTTCAAACTCCGGATTGTCTTTTTTAAGGGCTTGAATAAAGGCCGCATAGCCACTCATTCGTCTTTTGGAGCCAACGACGTTGGCCTGAAGGGAGGCCATGAACACCCTGAAATAATAATGGGTCATCAGGGAAACTGACAAGGCGCATCGAAAATCATCGGCCATCACGTCACTTTGTGTGGGCCGGTCAAACCAGGATTCATACGCCTGCCGGATAAAGGCCGCCTCATCCCCGGCTTCCAGCAGGGACTCCAGACGAGACAAATCCCGGATGGAAGGCATGGCGGGAAAATCCGGCTCAACCTCGGAAAGAAACTCCGCTGCCGTCAGCCTGTCTTCCGTGATCACGGCCATCTCATCGAAGGGCTCGCCAAAGACCTGGGCGGCAAATGTACACATCTTTTGCCCCGCCTCTTTAGACCCCATGGTGGCGGAAGTCCCCACACAACACAGGTGATGGGCCGGTGTGCCCAATCGCTGTTTCAACCGGCGCAGCAAACAGGCCAGATCCGTTCCCTGGGCCCCGTCAAAGGTGTGAAACTCGTCAACGGCGATGAATTTCAGCGTATCCGCCTTGTTGGCCGCCCACAGCCCGGCGTCAACGGGACGGGTGAGCAGATAGTCCAACATCTTGTAATTGGTCAGCAGAATATCCGGCGGGGTGGTGCGCATGGTTTGCCGGTCCGTGATGATGGTGTCCGGGCCCATGCCCCGTGAACCCTCGTAAGTGCCCGAAGAAATGCCCCCAACGTACATACCGGCGCTCACATCACTTTTCAAGGCCGGTGTCTCGTGAATGAGCCGGGCAATACGGGCCGCCTGGTCCGTGGCCAGGGCGTTCATGGGATAGATGATGATGGCCTTGATCCCCCTCTCCCCCCGATGCTGATAGCAATGTTCCAAAATGGGATACAAGAAACACTCGGTCTTTCCTGAACCCGTTCCCGTGGCGATGAGACTGGACCGGCCGGGGGTGGCACACAGCCGGTCAAAGGCCCTGGCCTGATGGGAATAGGGGGCAAAGGGCACGGACACCCCTTCAAACCAGCGGTTGTCGCCCGAGTCTTTGCGAAAGGGCAGCCGTACGGAAAAATACGGGGGCTTAAAGATGTTTTCCTCTTTTAGAAGGCGCTCAATACACCCCTCAAAGAAGGGATTGGACACGGGAAAGGTGGTGCGGATGTACTCACGCAGCCCCTTTTCCAACTGACGGGTCAATACGGACGGTATCATGACAGCCTCCTTTCGAAGACCTCCCAGGCCCTTGTGTAATCGGCGATCCGATCGGGCTTTTCAAAGGGGGCCAGGTAGGTGATCGTGCGCTCAACGGGACCTCCTTGCAAGGTGTTGTCGGTGTAAGACTTGGAACAGGTACGGCCGGCGGGTAAATCCTTGACCTTGTTCCATTCGCCTCTGGGGTTGATCCCCACGCCGGTCAAACCCTTACTGGCGGTAAAGACGATGCGCCCGTTCATGTCGTAATAGGTGTCGTTTTCGTATTGCTGCATCACGGGGAATTGAATCCGGTAAATACTGATCAGCTCGTCCAAGGTCAACCCCAGTGCCATGGCGGCCAATACGTCGATTTCAAGGAGTGCCTGACGACGCTCGAAATCCGTGCGCAGGGCGTCATGGCGTTGCCAGTGGGGGGTGAGGGATTTGAAAAAGTCCGGGTTCAAGCGTGGGTTTTCCTGTGTCCAGGCGTCGATGTTGAAGTCGCTTTTGTAAGAGTCTTCCCAGAGTTCGGCGTAATGGGTGGTGAGACAGTTGAG
>CAYNYM010000244.1:0-5635 GCA_964401325.1 uncultured Desulfobacteraceae bacterium
TGCACCTTGTGTCCCTTTTCCGCTTCCGTTGGGGCCGAAAAAAAGAATATTCATGATTTCTTCTCCTTTTGACAGAATTTGTTTTTTTCGCTGAAATCCGCTCGTCTTTACCAGGCAGTCGATGCAGGCAAAATATTTTAAAACCACTACCCTGTCAAGGCGTTAACCTCCCCCTGATTCACCATCAAGGCATTATCCGTCCCGCCGGAGGCGGGCAGGCGTTCACTCCTCCCTCCTGGCCGCAGGCCCGACCGGGCGGAGAATCCTGAAACGGGGCATCGCTATGGGGCGAGAAAGGCCCGCATCAATGCCTCTCCTGTTTCATGGAAAAGCCCGCTCGACGTTGCCTCGGCCTCATTGAAGCGACGTCCCCGGGGTTTAGATTCCAGTTCCCTTTTCCCTGCCCAGGCGAAGGGGGGCGGTTCCGAGGTATGGGTTTTCTTCACGATGGGGGTGAGATGGTCGCTTACGACCATGACGTGATAGTCATCAAAGTCCTCCAGTCCCTTGAGGACAGCACCCACTATTTTTTCATCGAAATACTCGATGGCCAGGATCTTTTCCTTGATGCTGCCCGCATGTCCCGCCTCGTCCGGGGCTTCCACGTGAAGGAAAATAAAATCAAGATCCCTGAGGCCTTGGAGTGCAGCCTCCGCCTTTCCCCGGTAATTGGTGTCGAGATACCCAGTGGCCCCCTCCACCTGAATAGGCCTGAAGCCTGCATAAATCCCGATGCCCTTCAAGAGATCCACGGCGGAAATGACACCGCCGGCAAGATTGTATCGGTCTTTAAAGGAGGGCATGGTCGGTGCCTTACCCTGACCCCAAAGCCAGATGGAATTGGCTTCCCCGAGTCCCGCCTCTCTCCTCTTGTGGTTGATTGGGTGACCTTCTAGAACCGGCCAGGAACGGCGGATCAATTGGGGAACGGGGTCGTCTGGCGAATCGTGGAGATAGGGGGCCATGTTCCGGTCGAGTACGTCATGGGGCGGGATGGTCCGGGCCTTTTCAGGACCGTTGTCCCAGAGGAGAAGGTGTCGGTAGGCCACCCCCCGGTGCATGGCGATCCCTGTTTGGTCTATGCCGGTCTTGAGGGCCTCGACCATGGGTGCGGCCTCCGCGGTTGTGATATCCCCTGCGCTGTGGCTGACCATGATGATCTCCCGGTTAGATCGGTGTTCCAGGGTGACGAGATTCATTCGAAATGCCAACTGGATAGGACTGAGGGGGATACCCATGCTGGCGGCCTCAAGAGGAGACCGGCCGGTGTGATATTTGCGAGGATCGTATCCCAGGAGAGAAAGGTTCGCTACATCGCTGCCGGGTTCCATGCCCTCGGGAATGGTCTTGAGCACGCCTATCCGGCAGGCCGCAATGCGGTCCATGAAAGGTGTGCGGGCCACCTCGAGAGGGGTCCTACCCCCGAGTTCCTCCAGGGGATAGTCGCCCATCCCGTCTCCAACCAAAATGACATATTTCTTTTTTTTCGATATTTTTTTCATCATGTATCTTCTTCAAATGTGAACAATAACAATAGCCGGGTTTCCAGCCGGAAGGTTAGCCTTCTTCCACGCGAATAACCATGGTCTTGTCGGTTAGCACATCCAACCGATCTATCAGGGACATGGCCTTTCGGACGCTGCTTTCCCTGGCCTCGTGGGTCAGCATCACGACCGGGACCGATCCGTTTATTTTTCGCCCCTTCTGGATCACTGAATATAGACTGATGTCATGGTCACCTAAAATGCCCGATATTTTTGACAAAACACCGGGCCGGTCCATGGCTGAAAAACGGAAATAGTAGGGGCATACCACGTCCTCCATGGGCTGTATGGACAGGGTGTTTCCCTGGGGGCGGGCGTGGGCCAGGGGCGGAAGCAGACTCTTGATACCGTGACGAATCTGCCTTGAAAGGCCGATGATATCCGATACCACAGCGCTCCCCGTGGGGTCCTTTCCGGCGCCGAGCCCATAGTAGAGATTGGGCCCAACGAAATCGCCCTCGAGATAAATGGCATTGTAAGCGCCGTTGACGTTTGCCATGATGTGGTCGCGGGGGATCATGGTGGGATGCACCCGGGCTTCGACCATATCTCCAAGGTTTCTGGCAATCGCCATTAATTTGAGGCAATAGCCGAATTCCCCCGCAAAACGGATGTCTTCTGGGGTCAGTTTGTCGATCCCTTCCCGGAAGATACTGTCGAAGGCAACGGGGACTCCAAAGGCGATGGATACCAGAATGGCGAGTTTGTGCCCGGCATCCGTGCCGTCCACATCGAGGGTGGGCGGATCTTCGGCGTATCCGAGTTCAATGGCCTCCTGCACGGCCTGCGCGTAAGGAAGTTCTTTTTGAGTCATTTGGGTCAGGATATAATTGGAGGTCCCGTTCAGGATGCCCATGATCGTCTCTATACGATTGGCGGAAAGCCCTTCCCTCAACGAACGGATAATGGGGATTCCCCCGCCCACACTCGCCTCGAAACCCAGGCTGACCCCCCGGCTTTCGGCGGCCTGGTAGATCTCTTCTCCGTATTCCGCAAGAAGTGCCTTATTGGCCGTGACAACATGTTTTCCCTTTTCAATGGCCTTTAGAATGAATTCTTTGGCCTTGTCGAGTCCACCGATGAGTTCTACGACGATATGAATATCCGGATCATTGAGGATCTCCGTGGCATCCGTTGTAAGCGCGCGGGAGTCGACATCGAACCCTCTATGGGTCTGAATATCCAGGTCGGCGATTTTTTTTAACACCACTTCAGATCCCACCCGGCTGGAGATTATTCCCTTGTTTTTCAACAGAATTTCAGCCGTACCGGATCCCACTGTTCCAAATCCGATGATTCCAACATTAATCTTTGACATGGTTCAATCCACCTGTTCTCAGAAAAAGATAGCCCTTCGTCGAAGGGCTCGTTATAAAGTCGACACCGTTTAGGTGTTTGTCAGGTCCGTTCAAAATGCCTCTGCTTGTCTTCAGGGCAGTGGGTTTTCAAAACCGAACGCGTCACGAGAGAGCAACCGACAAAAACATTCGACTCCTTCCATTCAACATAAATGATGGTAAAAAACATTACATCAAAGGCGAGTTTTCGTCAACGAATTGGTTTGTCTCCGGATCCGTCTCCGAACAATCGTTGTTATTTTTGAGCGGGATTGGCGTATTGGAAAAACTGCAAGCGGCCGTTATTTTTTTAAATTGTGGTAATCCAATGCGCCGCTCGGCGTTATGCCTTCGGGGACTGCGTCAGAAGGGTCGCGACAAAGGTCCTGAGGGGTTCGTTTTCGGAAAGGGTCAACTCGGGATCCGCGCATAAGAGACGCTCGGCAGCCTCTTTGGCCTGAAAAAAGAGGTCCTGCTCTCTTATGATCTCCTGAAAATCCAGCTCTCCGACACCCGTCTGTCTGAGACCCGTCAGTTCGCCCTGTCCCCGCAATTCGAGATCTCTTTGGGCGATATCAAATCCATCGTGATTCTCCGCGATGATCTTCAACCGGGTAAGGCCCTTTTTCGTGAGATTCCCTGGGACCATCAGAAAGCATACCCCTTTTTCCGAACCTCTCCCCACTCTCCCCCTCAACTGGTGAAGCTGGGCCAGCCCGAAACGTTCCGGATCCTCGATGACCATGACCGTGGCCTTGGGGACATGGATCCCCACTTCGAGGACGGTGGTACCCACCAGAAGGTCGATCTTGCCTTTTCGAAATCGATCCATGATGTTTTCTCTTTCCTTCAGGTCCAGACGGCCATGGATCAGCCCTATATTGTAAGGAGGGGTAAACAACTTTTGGAGTTTTTCCGCCATGTCCACAGCGTTCTTCAGGCCGATCACTTCAGAGCCTTCGATGGCCGGGCAGATGACGAAACACTGGCGCCTCGAGGCCATGGCATGTTTGACGGTCTCAAAGACTTCTTTTTTATGCTCTTCCGTCGCCAAACGCGTGGCTACGGGCCGGTGTCCTTCCGGGTAGCCCTCGATCACGGAGATCTCCATATCACCGTAGAGGGTCATGGCGAGTGTCCTGGGAATGGGCGTGGCCGTCATGACCAGTCGATGGGGGTTGGTCCCCTTCTGTCGAATGGAGGTCCTTTCCTTGACACCGAATCTGTGCTGTTCATCTATGATCACCAGGTCCAGGTTATTGAAATCGATGCGTTCCTGGATCAGGGCCTGGGTGCCGATGACGAGATTGCATGCCCCGGTCCTGATCTTGTTATGTACCTCCCGGAGCTCTCCTGTCTCGATTTTCCCTGTCAGGAGGGCCGGGCGAAGGCCCATCTCAAGGGGAAGACCGGAGAAGAACTCCATGTGCTGTTCGGCCAGGATTCGGGTCGGGACCATGAAGGCCGTCTGTTTGCCGTTATGGGCGGAGATATAGGCTGCAACTGCCGCCACAACCGTCTTTCCGCACCCGACGTCACCAAGAAGCAGGCGGCTCATGGGTTTGCCGGAAGCCATGTCCCCGGTGATCTCCTGAACGGCCTTTTTCTGATAATCGGTCAACCTGAAAGAGAACCATCTTTCCAGGTTGTCTGCCAGGTTTGAGGGGAGGTTCATGACCGGACATATTTCCATATCCCTGGATTTTTTGAGGAAAGAGACCGCGACCATGACCAGAAAAAAACGATCAAAGAGGAGCCTCTTATGGAAGGGGGTGCTGAACCGGTTCAGATCATCACAGGATTCTTCTGGAGGAGGGCGGTGCACCAGGTTGACGGCACTGAGCAAGTCGGGAAGACCCAGTGCGGCCGTTATCTTCCCGGGAACGGGGTCGATCAATGCGGACAGATAATTGTCCAGTGCCCCCTCAACCGCGGACCTCAGCAGGTTTGCTGAAAGCCCTTTCACAGAAGAGTAGACCGGATAAAATCCGAGTCCCTGGGGGACGCCTCTCGGGTCACTTGCCTTTAACAGGGTGACATCCGGATGGATCATTTGGCGTTGCCCATTGTTTTCGCTGACCTTGCCGTAAGCAAAAAGCGTATTTTCAGGAGAGACAAATCTTTCCAGGTAGGGCCTCTTGTATCGGAACCAGAGGAGGTCCAGAATATCGTTTCCGTCTTTGAGGCGGATCCTATACAACCGTTTTTGGCTTCGGTAGAAACGCTCCTCTTTCCCGAAAATGACCCGGCCTTGCACCAGGGCGGGAAACCCTTCCCTCACCGATCCAATGGGAATGCTTTGTCTGCGGTCTTGGTAGTGGATCGGGGTGAAGAAAAGGAGGTCTAATATGGTGTGAATGCCCTTTTGGGCGAGGAGTGCCGCCCTCTTGGCCCCAACGCCTTTGAGATGTGAGACGGGCAGGGAAAAGTGTTGAATCTTTTTTTGCCGGGCATTTCTTCCCACGGCCGTCGAAGGCCTTCTGCGGGAATGCTCCTTACTCTTTCCAGCCATGGGTGCCTATGAGATCCACAAAGCGACACCCGCCAAGACTTTCTTCCTTGAAGGTGCTTTTCAACCTGACGACTTTGATGAGTTCCTGGCTGAATTTGCTGCCGACCGGGATGATCAGTCTTCCGCCCTCCTCCATCTGTTTCAGAAGGGGGTCGGGTATTTGGGGAGCTCCTGCCGTGACCATGATGGCATCGTATGGCGAAAATTCCTTCCACACCATCGTGCCGTAGTCGACCTTGTAA
>CAYNYM010000245.1:0-5628 GCA_964401325.1 uncultured Desulfobacteraceae bacterium
GAACCCTCTTTGGGACTGTCTCCTGTCGCCATCCAGGAAATCATAAAGATCGTCAAAGACATTCAGAAGATCGGTGTGACCCTCTTCCTGGTCGAACAGAAGTCCTTTGTCTTGAAACTCGTGGATCGGGGCTATGTGCTGGAGAACGGTTCGGTGGTGTTTCACGAAAAATCCGAGAATTTGCTATCAAGGGTAGAGGTAAGGCAGGCCTATTTGGGAGGCTAGTATGGGTGGCGGGATCCGTCTCCCTTCCCCATGCTTATTCAGTTAACATCCATATATTTTAGTTTCTTGAAGGAGGTTGCATGATGAAAAAGACAGCGCTTTTATCGTTTCTACTCGCCATTGTCCTCATATCGTTTGGTAGCGCAGGGGCAAACGATGCGATTAATATCGGTTTTGCCGTGGCCACGACCGGGCATGCCGCAAGGGTGGGGCTAAAGGCCCTTGATGGGGCCAAGATCGCAGTCAATGAGATCAACAGTGCAGGGGGCGTTCTTGACAAAAAATTGCACCTGATCGTCGAGGATCACAAATGCGAGCCCACGGAAGGGGTGAATGCTGCCAGTAAGCTGATATTCAAAGACAAAGTGGATGTGCTGATCGCCGATACCTGCAGCTCGACAGTTTTCGCTATTTCCGAAATCGTAAAGAGCAAGAATATCTCCATGCCTATTTTATCCGGCATTGTGACCTCTCCAAAGCTCACGAAACAGGGAAACAGGTGGTACTTCAGGGCGGGGCAAAATGCCCTGATGGAAGGTCCGGCCTTTGTGGGGTTCTGGGTGAAAAAACTCGAGGTCAAAAAGGTTTCCTTTCTGGCGGTCAACGATGACTGGGGCAGGAGCACTGCCGAAACCTATGCCAAGATCCTTAAAGAGATGGGGGGCGAGGTTGTTTCGATAGACTTTTTTGATCCGGGTTCTCAGGACTTCTACCCCTATCTGACCAAACTTAAATCCAAGAAACCGGATGCCATCGATATCGTTGCACGTCCGGAAAACGGCTCGAGGATCAACATCCAGATGGGAGAACTCGGCATGCTCAATAAATTTGTCCTTCTGGGATCGGACGGGCAGATCACTGACGACTTCATCAAGCTGGCAGGGGACGCTGCCGAGGGCATGTATCTGATGGAGCGGTACGAGTCCATCATCGATACGCCCAAGAACAAGGCGTTCGTCGCCGCCTACCGAAAGCTGACAAAAGAGAGTCCGGACCAGTATGCTCAAGCAGGGTACGACAACGTCTACATCATCGCAGAGGCGATCAAGAGGGCAGGGAGCGTGGATCCGGAAAAGGTGCGTGATGCCATGGAAAAGACGGATTACGAGGGACTTGCAAGCCGGATTCAATTCGACCGGCACAACCAGGCCCATCCGGCCCTGTTGGTTGTGAGAATCGAAAGCGGTGTGAGAAAGGTATCCTCCAAGACCGAGACCGAAGGTATCGACCACGCCAAGTAGGAGAAACCGGGGCGCGGGATTTCACGACGTGAATCCCGAGCCCAATGACCCGGAAGACTCATGAAGCTGACACAATTCAACTATTCTGCACCCGAAGAACTGGACACGGTCCTCTCGAGGCTTGAGAGCCACGGAGAAACAACGGCCCTGCTGGCCGGAGGAACGGATCTGATTCCCCTGATGAAAAGGGGGGTGTTCCGGCCCGAGTATGTGCTTAACCTCAAGAATGTGAAAGGGATGGCCGGGATTGTTCGGCGATCCGGCATGGATATAGGTGCTCTTACGACCATCAGGGCCCTTGAAAAATCGGAGGATGTGCGGGGAAAATGCCGGATCCTGGCAGAAGCCGCCTCAAAGATCGGCCACGTTCAGATCCGCAACATCGGGACCATCGGGGGAAACATCTCCCATGCCTCCCCGGCTGCGGACTTTGCCCCCGTTCTCATGGTGCTGGATGCCGAGGTTGAAGTCATGAACCTTGAGGGAAAAAGAATCCTGCCGATCAAGGATTTTTTTCTGGGCCCGGGCAAAACGGTTCTTAAAAACAACGAGATAATCCGGGGATTCCACATTCCGGAGATGGATCGGGCGGCGGTATACGCCTTCAAGAAAGTGCCGTCAAGGTCGAGCAAGGGTCTTGCGGTAGCCAATATCGCGGTCCTCATGTCTTTCAAGGGGGGTGATTCAATCGTGCAAGATGCCAGGGTGGCGGTCGGTGCGATGGGGCCGACCCCCATAAGGTGCAGCAGGACGGAGCAGTTGTTGATCGGGGAGAAAATTTCAGGGCGGTTGTTCGAGGCCGCATCGGAGACCCTATTGGGCGAAACAGAACCCATTTCGGATATCAGGGCCTCGAAGACATACCGGGAGGCGCTTATCAAGGCGCTCACAGAGGAGGCCCTGGCAGAAATTTACCGGAGGCATGTGGGGTGAAATGAAGATCGATATAGAAGTCAACATAAACGGAGAGCACCACGACATGGCCGTTGAACCTCAAAAACTCCTCTCCGAACTCTTGCGGGAAGATCTCGGGTTGACGGGAACAAAAGAGGCCTGCGGCATGGGAGACTGCGGGGCCTGCACGGTCCTCCTGGACGGGAAAACGGTTAATTCGTGTCTTGTGCTGGCGGTGGACGCTCATGGGAAGCGCGTTGTGACCGTAGAAGGGCTTGGAAACGCACAGGGCCTCCATCCCCTTCAGAGGAGCTTTATCGAAAAGGGGGGCATTCAATGTGGCTTTTGTACGCCGGGGATGCTGATGTCGGCCAAGGCCCTCCTTGACGAAAACCCCAACCCTAGCCTTTCCGAAATAGGAGAGGGGATTAGCGGGAATTTGTGCCGATGCACGGGATATCAGAAAATCATGGAAGCCATCATGGATGCCTCGGGATCAATGAATAAACCCTGATATCGAAAAGGCGTTTTTGCTCAAACCTCTCATGCGGTTGAGTAGGATCTGTTTTACGGAGGCCCTGGGACCCTGCCTGATGGGGAACCTTTTCTATCTTTTGATCCGGATGCCCCCCGGGGTGAGGGCTGCAAGCATGATGAGATCAAGCACCGCCTTTGGGACGCAATCTGAATTTGAGACATGGCGGCGTTCCTTGAAGCAGATGCAGGATCTTCAAAGATTCGCTGTGGCTTTATCTCCCCGAGGCATGTCCTCCTCCTTCCTTATTCTAATGGGCGGGTTTTAGTTACACAATTTCAACCTCTTATTTCAAGGTGCGTGATCCGTCCTCAGGTTAGGTCTTTTTGGGGTCATAGAAGTCGTGCCGTCCTTCCTATTCTCCTGTCCCCTATATTTTGTTTTTCACACCCGACGCACGGGTCCTTTTCGATTGAAACCCTCATCGGATCATCCCGTACTGATCGTCTCTTGGGTAAACCAAACATGTGAGAAATTCTCCTCTTTGACAAAGAAAAATGCCTCTGATATCTTGACCTATACGGGTTTTCCACGGTTATTCGGTTTCCTTTGAGTCGTGGGTGTAAAATTGGAAAAAATGACTCGGTTCGACTTTATAAGTGATAAAAATAGGGAAAAATATGTGAAAATCATTGCGCCCGCTGGAAAGTTTTTCGTTCGAACGGGCGTTCATCCCAATATTCTTTCCATTGCCGGTCTTGTTTTCAGCGCGGTAGCGGGCCTTGTGTACAGTACCGGCGCCTTTTTCTGGGCGGCCTGGGTGGTTGTCGCGGCCGGGATTTGTGATACCCTGGACGGCCTGATCGCAAGGCAGACGGGAAAGGCCAGCCTTTTCGGCGCCTTTCTTGACAGCACCCTTGACAGATACAGCGATATGTTTGTCCTTCTGGGTCTCGTGTATTATTTTTCCGGGGGGAGCTCTCTCTTTGTGAACCAACCCGGTTGGGCGGGCGGAGAAACGAATCCCTGGACCGTCCTCATTCTCTTCCTGGCCATGACCGGGTCCTTTATGGTGAGTTATACCAGGGCACGAGCAGAAGGGCTGGGCGTTGAATGCCAGCAGGGCATGATGCAGCGGCCTGAGAGAATGGTCCTTCTGATCATTGGATCCTTGTTGGGGGCCATCCCGGTTGTCGGTCTGGTCTTGCTGAAAGGCATCCTTCTCATTTTGGCCATTACAACCCATGTGACCGCCTTGCATCGGATCATCACCGTCAGGAAACACATTCTCAAGGAAACGCAACCCTCATGAAAGACCGAATCCTATGTCCCAACTGTGGGAAAGTCGTGGTGAAATACCGCAACCCCTTTCCAACCGTTGATATTATCATCGAATTAGAAGGCGGTATCGTCCTCATACGAAGAAAAAATCCCCCCCATGGCTGGGCCATTCCCGGTGGTTTTGTGGACTATGGCGAAAGCCTGGAGACCGCCGCCGTCAGAGAGGCCGGGGAAGAGACCTCCCTGAAGGTGGAGCTGTTGAAACAGCTCGGGGCCTATTCCGATCCCGGCAGGGACCCCAGGATGCACACCATAACGGTTGTCTTTGTGGCAAAGGGCATCGGGCGACCCCGGGCACAAGATGATGCCGCGGACATCGGTGTCTTCCTTGAGCATACCCTGCCCGATGATCTGGCCTTCGATCACCACAAGATTCTCCGGGACTATTTTGAAACATGTTCATCAAAAAGATAAGGCGCCTCGCCAAAACAACCCTTCTGCTTGTTCTCCTTCTCTTGACGGTTCTCCTCTATTTTCATCAACTCGTCCAGAAACCTTCCGTTCAGGATTCCCTGATCAGGAGGCTCTCAGATTTCACGGGATATGATATCAAGACGCGCAAGGTAGAATTGTGCCTGTGGCGTGGCATAGGGATCTTGGTCCATGGATTGGAGGCCCGTTCGCGACGGGGACAGGAAGGCATCAAGGCCTCCAGTATGCGAGTTGTCCTGGATGTGGGCCACCTTTTTCGAGGTCGGATCATGCCCACCGGGATCTACCTCATCCGACCGGTGTTTGATCTGGATCCGGGCGGCGGAGAAACAGCTCCCAGGCAAGGAAAAGAAGGCCTCTTGCCCGGCCTCTCTGTTTTTTGGATTCCCGGCCTCGAGGTGTTTGCCATGACGGATGGAGAGGTCAACCTGAAAAGAGGATCGGTAAGGCTGCAAGGCCTCTTCGGTGACGCCCGTCTCGACGGCCCGGATTCCAGGATGCACATCCTTTTGAACTGCCGGGGTCATGCGGGCTTCAAAGGCGAAAGTTCCCCCTTTCGGATCTCAGGCCATGTCCTTGTGGACGCCGAGGCAAAAAGCCGCCCCACAGTCAACCTTTCCCTCCATGCCGAAAAAACTCCTCTGGCCTGGATCCCCTGGCCGGACAGCGTGCCGGTGAAGCAAGGGGTCTTTCAAACGGACCTGAAAATTGCGGGTAACCTCTCCGACCCCCTCTCGGTGGGGGGCCGAATCACTGTCAACCGACCCCGTTTTATGGTGCGGCATGGCGCGAGGGAGAAGAAATATGCCCTGTCACTGGTCGCCATGGATTTCGAGTCGCGAATAGGCGGTCGGAAGCTGCAAGTCCCCTCCCTGCACCTCACGACCGATAAAATTTCTCTGGATCTCACCCTGGGGCTGGATTTCCACCAGTGGGACAATCCCTATATCGATCTGGAGGTGCGAAGCACCTATGCGGATGCCGCAACCTTCAAGGGCCTTTTCCCCTCTTCGATATTAC
>CAYNYM010000246.1:0-5628 GCA_964401325.1 uncultured Desulfobacteraceae bacterium
GGGGTATGTTTTCCTCCTCGGCATAGGCCTTCACCCGGTCATCCCCCATGTCGGAGCGGTTGATGACAAGACCGCAGGGAATCCCCAGGATCCTCACCGCCCCCACGGCCAGCTTCAGGTCGTGGAGACCGAAGGGGGTGGGCTCTGTGACGAGGAGAATGAAATCCGCGCCCTTCATGGCGGCGATGACAGGGCACGAAGTGCCCGGAGGAGCATCGATAATCGTCACCTTGCCCGGTTTGATAGATTCCTTCACCTTCCTGATGAGAGGGGGCGACATGGCCTCCCCAACCCGCAGTCTTCCATGCACGAATTCCAGACCGTTCCGGTGTCCTTTTTCGATGATACCCAGTTCCCGACCCAGTTCGGTGATGGCTTTTTCGGGGCACACTCTGACGCAGCCCCCGCAACTGTGGCAGAGTTCATGGAAGGGCAAAACGGTATCACCGATGACCACGATCGCCTTGAATTGACAAATTTCTCCACACTTGCCGCAGAGGGTGCATTTTTCCATATCCACTTCAGGGACGGGTGTGTTAATGGTCTCAGTCTCCTCAATGGTGGGCTGGATAAAGAGGTGGGCGTTGGGCTCTTCCACATCACAATCCAGCACCTGGACGTCGGACTCAAGAGAAAGGGCCAGGTTGGTGGCCACTGTGGTCTTGCCTGTCCCTCCTTTTCCGCTTGCAATACTGATAATCATCGTTTGCTCCTAATTCAGGATAAATTTTTCGGTGATTCCCGGAATCGGATAGGATTCCGTCCCGAAACCCGGGAATACAAATACCTCGTTTTTCAAAGAATATTTCTCACCTTGTATTGGTTTAGCCTTCCCGATCAATCGGGGACTCCCCTTGAAACGGATCTGGTCCAGCAGATTGGACCCGAGAAATCCCTCAAATAATCCGTTGCATAAAAGCCCTCGCCCTTGAAAATGATCCCCCTGCCGCCGCTGATGAGCTGTTGCACGCTGCATCCACATTGCGGGCATTTGGGGACGGGTTTGTCGAAAATTTTTGTAAGGGCTCAAAGCGCAAACCGCAGTGTTTGCATGCCTATTTATGGGTGGGCATGATTTTCACCCTCCCCATTTGTAGCGGTGTAATACACGGCATTGTTCCTGCGTTCAGCCCGGATTTTATTGGTGCGCAACATGTTCCCGAGATATTTGGCCACCTCGTTGCGGTGCATACCGAAGACCTCCGAAATCTGATCCGATGTACAGGGTCGGCGCTGCAGCATGGAAATGATGGCCTCACGGTTTAGACCGACATCGACCTTGTGCTTTGCGTTGAATTCAGGAATGACCTCTGCCAAGGGATGAAACAGATAAGACAGTGCCTTAATACGTTCCATGGGCACGGCTGCGGCAAAATCCTCGGAAGGTGGACGAACGGCCGTATTGAGATGAATACGATCGGGTCTGATCTCGGGCATGAGCGCTGCTATTTTTCGAACATCCGCAGGGATTGCGTTCAAGCCTTCAACCAGGAAGACCTCAACCCAAAGCTCTCCCTTGAATCGATCCCTGAAGGCCTTTAGCCCTTCGAACATTCGATCGAATTGTAACTGGTCATGGGGACGGTTGATCCACCGGTAAGATGCCTGATCCCAGGCACTCAGGGATACTTTGACGACATCTGCAATCAATGCCGCCTCCCGGACTTCCGGAAGGTGCAACATCGTCCCGTTGGTCAAGAGCACGGAAGGGATGTCGGTCTTTTCACGAAGAAAGGCCAGCACTTCGCCGAAGCGGAGATGCAGCGTGGGCTCACCGGATCCCGAAAGCGTCATATAATTTGCTTCACCGTCTGTTTCCAGCCACTCCGTTATTTCCGAGAGTACTTCTTCCAGGGGAACATATTCCCGGCGGCTCAGGGTCTTGTCCGTGGTTCGGCCCAGCTGGCAGAACACGCAATCAAAACTGCATGTCTTGAGCGGTGTAAGGTCAATGCCCAGGGACCTGCCAAACCGGCGTGACGGAACCGGGCCGAATAGGTATTTATACTTTCGCATGAGTCAGTGTCCTTTTTGCATGTCTTGGTCTTGGTTGGCATTGCAGCCGGGCATCCGGAACCTCGCGTCGGAAAGGGTGCCTGCCACATAGGCATCCAGAATCTCCTCCGCATTCCCTGTTATAAATGGGATGACCTGAATCCCGCGCCCTTCGATGAGCATGGCCGTAAAATCTGAGACAGCGCCGCAGATCAATACCTCGATATCCAGATCGACTATTTGTGTTGCCCGGGAAAGAGGGGAGGCGCCATGAAAGGGCTTATTTTGTCTTCCGCCCAACTTTCCATTTTCGATACGGGTAACCATCAACATCCGTGCGGAATCAAATACGGGAGATATTCGGTTTTCCCAAACGGTTAAGGCCACTATCATTTGTGTCTTCCTTTAAGTTGCATATTCCTATAGCAAATCGCGTGCCATGAAAGTAGCGGTATCCTCCGGATGGGGATAAGCGTTTGATTATCAAAGGGTTAAATAACAATTAGACATTCGAAACCAAAGAGGAAAGTGTTTACAGAGTAGCGTTTGTGAGATTGTATGGGGTGTTAAAGTTTCGATTATGCAACCCTATGAGATCTTTTTGCGTTGATGGCGACCGTCTGTTTGCGGGAGGTCGATACCTAACGCCTTTATTTTTCTGAACAGGGTGCTCTTATGGATGCCGAGATCGTGTGCGGTCGCCAGGCGGTTGTGGTTGTTGCGTTTTAATGCGTCCAGAATGACCTGCGCTTCAACGGATTTAAGGGCGGTATTTATAGTATGGACGGCTTTGGGGCCGGGAATGGATATTTTGAGGGTGTCCGGCAAACAGCGCAATCCGATCTGCCCTCCGGGACAAAGCACAAAGGCGTGTTCAATGATGTTTTCCAGTTCCCGAATATTGCCGGGATAATTGTGAGACATGAGAAGAGACAAGGCTTTTTGGCTTATTCCTGTGACGGCCTTGTCGCGCAACTTGTTTAATTTATCGATAAAGTGATTGACAAGCATGGGGATATCTTCCTTGCGATCGCGCAAGGGAGGAAGCTCAAGGCGGACCACGTTGATGCGATAATACAGATCCTCTCGAAAGGTCTTGCTTTGCACCAATTCATTGAGATTTTTGTTCGTCGCGGTAATCACCCGCACATCGGCCTTGATGGTCTGTAGCCCCCCCAGCGGATGGAACGTTCTCTCCTGCAGGATGCGCAACAGCCGAACCTGAAAGGCCGGACTGACATCTCCGATTTCATCCAGGAAGATGGTCCCCCCTTCAGCGAGGGCGAACCGCCCGGGTTTATCCTTGGTGGCATTGGTAAAGGCCCCGGCCTTGTAGCCGAAGAGTTCGGATTCCAGCAAGGTATCCGGCAGGGCGCCACAGTTGACTGCAATAAAAGGCTTTTCCCTGCGGTGACTCAGGCCGTGGATGGCACGGGCCAGGAGCTCTTTGCCTGTCCCCGTTTCTCCCTGGATCAGTAGATTGCTGTCACTGTCCGCCACCTGGGGCAGAAGGCCGAATATTTTGTGCATGGAGGGGCTTCGGCTGACCATATCGCCGATCTGGAAACGCCCTTCCAATTCTTTTCGGAGTTCCTCCACCACACTCATATCGCAAAAGGTCTCAACACCGCCCAGCACCGTCCCATCCGTTTCCCTGAGCAGGGATGTGGACACCACAAGGGGGATGCGGTGTTTCTTGCCGTTCACGATATAGGTGGAGGTATCCACGAAGGCCTTGCCCAGTTTCATGGTCCGGCGAAGGGCGCAGTCCGTTTCGCACATGTTGGATCGGAAGACTTCCCAACAGTGTTTTCCAAGGGCCTCGTCGCGAGGGACCCCGGTGATGCGCTCGGCGGCACGGTTAAAGGAGGTGATATGCCATTCATGGTCGATCGTGAACACCCCGTCGGAGATGCTTTCGAGGATGATTTGTGTCACATCATGCGGGAGGGAATAGGTCTCGTCTGTTTTTTCCATGCCTTTTACAGGGGATGTTTGAAGTTAAAGGTTTATTACCTGAATCTCGCATCAGAGGTGTCATAGCGGGGTGCGGAGGCCCTTAAAGAACCGCCCGGTTGAAGTCATTTTGGCGTGCATGCCTATTTAAAAAAATATTGCCAGGGCCAAAGACGTTTATTGTTTCAAAGGACTAAACGCATACGATACCTCAAATTAATTAAGTTAATACCCCGGTTCACATATGTCCATGGGCAGGTCAAAAAAAGGGCGATACGGCAATGTCCTTCCCTTTCAATCAGTGAACGGCAGGGATGAATTTTCAGGAAGGGTCGAACCGATTCTTGGGGGTTGCAAAATCAAGAACTTTTAGGAGTTATCAAGAGCGGTTGCGGGGTGAAGTGATCGTTCAAGACAAGGCCTCTAATGAAGTCCCTCATGCCGGGCTGCCTGGATCTCGTCACCTTGCCGTGCCGCCGTGTTTTTGCAGGCCTGACAGTAGTGCATCCTTTCGGCCAACACCTCGAACCCGGATTTTTTCAGCTTTTTCTCCACCTCTTCAAGGAGCCTCCTCTTTCCGATGACTTGCCCGCAGTTTCTGCATCTGGCGGATTCATCGCTTGCCTTGGTCACGAGAAGGTCTTTTTTTAATTTCGAGAGGTTCATTACCCGCCGAATGGAGACGGCCCCTTCAGGGCAGATATCGACGCATTTTTTGCAGCCCGCGCAGTTGAAGGTCGAATAGCTGATTCGGGGTTCACTGCCTTGGTCTATCCGCAGGGCCTCGGCCGGGCAATGCCGTGCGCAGGCCCCGCAAAGACTGCATTTTTCCTGATCAATCCGGATGTCAAAGAACGGAAAAGGCGCCCCGTTTATTGAGGTATTCAGCAGGTCCTTATCTAGAGTCAGGGTACCGAGGATGCGGACCATATCGGCTCTTGAATGAAATGACAGGCTGGTCGGATCTCGGGTCAAATGGGTAGGTCCTTGTTCGGAGAGGACATCATCATGGATGCGGGAGAGGACGGGTTCCGCCTCTCCCCGATGGAGCGTCACGAATACCAGGCGAGGTGGTATGCCCAGGGTTCCAACCATCCGTAACAGGGCATCAATGCGTTCTTTCCATGCCTCCACGGCCTGTCTTTTCGGGCAGGCGGCATCCGGACACAAAGGGATCACCGTATCAAAACCGAGTTCGAGGCATCGCAGAAAAAAGACCGAAGAAATAGACGCAACACAGGGGACCCTTACCGTGATGGGGTTGAGCGGGCTGTGCCGAAATTTTGCCGTATCATCCGACATCTTCTCTCGCCCCTTGTCGCAGGTCAAAATCAGAGAGCGATGATCCACGGAAAAATTGCAATCGGCCAGGGCATCCACAAGTCTCAGGGCCTGCAAAGCACTGAATGCGGACATCTGAACGGCGTCCACGGGGCAAAGGGTTGCGCACAGTCCGCATTTTTCACATTTGTCCTCGAGGACATGGATTTTGCCGTTTCTGATCTCCAGGGCCTCGAAAGGACATCGGCGGATACATTCACGGCAGGGACTCTGTGCTGCGATGCACCTTTTTTCATCAAAAAGCGGGATTTCTTCATAATGCGAAATTATTTTAGCGGCCATCAAGGGAAGTCTGAGAAAACCGCGTCGCGTCACCTTTTCCTTTCCGGCCCCCAT
>CAYNYM010000247.1:0-5627 GCA_964401325.1 uncultured Desulfobacteraceae bacterium
CTCAGGATCCTTTCGGGCACCCTCAAATCAGACGCGACCGTGTATAACGTCAACAAAGAATTCAAGGAAAAATTCGGGCAGATCTTCCTGCCGGAAGGCAAAAAGCAACAGTCCGTGGAAATGGCCATCCCCGGAGACATCATTGCCATTCCCAAACTCAAGGAGACGCAAACGGGTCACACCCTGTGCCAGGAAAACGACCCGATCCTTGATCGGCCGGTTCAACAACTTCCCCCGGTGATTTCCTACGCGGTTGAGGCAAAAGTGAAGGGCAGCGAAGACAAGGTCTTTATATCCCTGGCTAAACTTCTGGACGAGGACCCCACCCTGAAACTGGAACGGGACCAGACAACCGCTGAAATCATCCTCTCCGGAACCGGTCAGATCCACCTGGAAGCCACTTGTGAAAAACTGAACCGGAAATTCGGTGTGGAGGTCAACCTGAAGCCCGTTAAAGTGCCCTACATGGAAACCATCAAAAAGGCTGCAAAACAGGTCATCTACAGGCACAAAAAGCAGTCGGGTGGTCGCGGCCAGTTCGCCGAAGTCCACTTCGATGTGTCGCCCCTTGAACGGGGACAGGGATTTGAATTTGATGAGGCCCTGGTCGGCATGAACGTGCCCCGCAATTTTGTCCCGGCCGTTGAAAAAGGCCTCCAAGAGGCCATCAAGGTGGGGGTCCTGGCCGGCTATCCCGTCGTGGATTTGAAGGTCCGATTCTACGATGGAAAATCACATGATGTGGATTCCTCTGAAATGGCATTCAAGATCGCAGCCAGCATGTGTTTCAAGAAGGGCGTTCAGGAGGCCAGCCCCGTGCTTCTCGAGCCGATCATGAAAATGGAGATCACCGTGCCCGAAGACGGCATGGGGGATGTCATGGGAGATCTCAACGGCAGGCGGGGTCGGGTCCTCGGAATGGACAGCCAGGGCAAATACCAGGTCATCATGGCCCAGGCCCCCATGTCCGAGGTGTTGACCTATGCCCTTGACCTGAATGCCATGACCGGCGGCCGGGGAACGTTCCGGATGGAACATTCTCACTATGAGGAGGTCCCGGCACAAATGGCCGATAAAGTCATCGCAGAAGCAAAGGCGGAAGAATAGGAAGCAATATATGACGCAGACATTCAGGGCCGGTGTCCTCACCATCAGCGACAAGGGCTCACAGGGACTCAGAAAGGATGAGAGCGGAAAGGCCGCCATCCATATCCTCGAGGCGGAGGGATTCGATGTCTCCGCCCGGAAAATCATACCCGACGACCGGCAGAAAATTGCAGACACCCTCGTTGCCTGGGCCGACGAAAGGGACCTGTCCCTGATCGTAACCTCCGGAGGAACCGGCCTCAGCCCCACCGATGTGACCCCTCAGGCCATGGAGCAGATCATTGATTACCAGGTCCCGGGCATGGCCGAGGCCATGCGGTCGGAAAGCCTCAAGAAAACCCCTCATGCCATGATTTCCAGGGCTATCGTGGGCGTGCGGAAAAGTTGTCTGATCATCAATCTCCCAGGAAGCCCCGGCGGGGTGAAGGACAATCTTGCCGTGCTTCTGCCGGCCCTGAAACATGCCCTCTCCAAGCTCGGGGGGGATGCCTCGGATTGCGCGCCGACTTAGCCTCCATCCAGAAATCAAAAATTTCAGGATGGAGCGGTCAGCTGTCCGCTACCAGCTTATAAAAAACACTACAGAATAGCATTAATTCTTGTGATCTCCCTCCGGGGCGTGGGCCTATGGGCCGGAGGCTGAGATCTCTGTGTGAGGTAATTCTTAAAGAAACGCAACGGTTCAGCCTTTTTCAACGACCAAGGAGAAATCACTGCCCCCTCACTGGATTGACCGGCGTGAGCCTCACCCTATCCTCGTACCTCCCGGTCGAGCCATCGCAAATAGTCTGCATTGCCTGCGACAATGGGCACGGCCACGATCTCAGGCACATCATAGGGATGAAGGGCCTTTAACACCTCTTCAAGGCGCGGATAGAGCCTCCTCCTTGTCTTCAGGAGGCACAACCACTCTTCGGCCACCTCCACCTTCCCCTCCCACCAGTAATGGCTGGTAACGGGGCCGATCACCTGGGCGCAGGCGACCAGTCTTTGTTCAACCATTCGGCGTGAGAGCGTCCCGGCCTCCTCCTGCCTTTCAACCGTCGTAATGACCTGAAGATATTCCTCCACTCCCCCCTTCCTCCTGAAAAACGCGGCGGTCTGAAAAAAATACCGTCGCCTTGCCGCCAAATTGGACGGGCTCACTTTCCCGTAACCCGCTGCATGGCCTGATCAAACTTTTTGGCAATGAGGTTTTCAAATTCCTTCCCCGAATAGAGTCGGTTTCGCTGAAGGTACCACTTGATGCTGTCCCAGTAATCCTTCAATTCATGGATCTCGGTGATCGACTCGAGGAAATTGTCGATCTCCTCGAGCTTCTCCCGTTTCAGATTGTCCTTTCGCAGCTCGTAAATGTCGTTTAACCGGTATCTTTGTTCATCCGTAAAACCGATATCCAGGGAACGGTCCATGAGATCCGTTACCAGATTATGGATTTCCCTGAAATCTTTGAACTGGGCCATCTGGTTCTTGGCATGATCGATCATCAAATTCGTGATCGATCCCATTCTTTCATCAAAGGACTTCTCCAGCTCCAGCTCATAGTCATCGGTGTAAAAGGGGTTCTTTCGGAGTGATCGAAGGCTGTAATGGTAATAATTTTTCAATTGCTCCAGGTCCGTAATCGTCCTCATATAGGAAATTTTTTGTGAGATGTTGATCCTGTCTTCAAAATCAATGGTAAGCACCCGGTGGGTGTCGTCCTGCCTGAGGACAAGCCCCGTCTTTGCCTTCACGAGTTGGTTCACCAAGGCAGGGCCGACCTCCGGTCCGTCCGGGGCGAAATGGCTCAGGGCGTCATTGACCGCTTCGTAGCGCTTGTCTATCCTGTCGGCCAAATGCAAAAAATTGATGCACACCGGGCTCTGGTCCTCTGGGTCGAACATTTGTGCCCCCAAGAGGGCGACGAGAAGCAGTTTGATAAGATTCTCATAGCTCAGATAAACACTCACGTATTCAAAGCCGAAGATGCGGACCTCGTCACCGACCAGGTGTTCATAGATGAAGTGTCTTGTCTCTTCGTGTAACGTCTGAAGGCTGTTGTAGATTCGCAGGGCTTCGAAGATTTCCCTTTCGAAAGTGGCATATCCAATGCCGGCATAAACCCTTTTCTTGTAGATGTACTTCAGGGGGACCTTGATCATCAGGCCGACCATTTCAGGGAACTCGACATATCGTATGCCTCGCAACCTCAAGATCCGCTCCAGGGCATAGATCATCATTCCCGCCCGGATATAGTCATCCTTTTTCCTTTCAAGCCATTGATAGGTTTCCAGGTACCGGGCCGGCGGCACTTTTTCGGGAAGGCCCTTACGGCGATAGTCCTCCAGGGCGAAGTAAATGTGCCCCTTGGAGGCATAGATCTCCCGCAGGTGATCCTCCGGAGTGGTGCTGCCGTCAATCACTCGGTGGCAGAGGATTCGATATTGGAACAGGCGCCTTGCCAGGTCCTCCAGGATCAGGTCCTCCCTCATCGAGGAAAACATGGTAAAGGAGCCCACAAAAAAGGCATCGAATAGGTCCTTATCCTTGGGCGCCACCGCCTCTTGAATGGCATAAAGAGAGAATTCACCTCTTATCATATGGTGAAGGAGATCGTGATGCTTGACAAGAAAAATCAAATAATCCCGTGCCGCTTTCCCCGTGTTGTACCTCTCGGCTATTTTCTCGGATTCTAGGAAAAGCGCCCCCGCATAGGCGTGATCGGCTTGATTGATACGGTCCTTGTGCTTTTCTCTGAGTTCGGGAATAAGCCCTATGTCCCTAAATATAAAGGACTTTATCAGCGCATCACACAACGGGGGCATGTCCTTGAGATGCGCGACAATGCCTTCAAGGGTCTCGATCTGGGTTTCATTGAGCCCGACAATACCGGCCGCCATGGGTCCGAATTCCCTTTGCGCAAGCTTATGGAGACTCTGGGTGTCCTGAAATCCCTCCCTGTCCTTCTGGATGAGGGCCTGAATCCGCCTGGTGCTTCCGAGGATATGATCCATCAGAGATGATTTGAGATAAATCTGCCCGGGAAGTTTTGCGGTCCTGAGTGCCATGAACTCGGGAAGCACAAAGCGCAAAATGGAAGGCGCATGCCTGAAGAGCAATTCCAGATCGGTATGCACGTCATCCGGTCGAAAGATGGTCTCGATAAAGCTCGACCGCAGTTCCTCCTTCACTTCCTGTGTCCTGTTAAACCACGCCTTTTGTCTTTCCGGGAGCTTGAGATCCGGTTCATCCCGGTAGATAAGCTTCAGGTGGCTCTGATAAAAACTCTCCAGATCGGCGAAGAGCCTCTCCATTTGGTCCAGGTCACCCACGGGAATCTCCTTAATTTTCTTTCCCACAGACCTCCGGGTCAGGGTACTCAGATCGGTAATCGTCTTGTCCAAATCGATGTAGGAGGTTTCAAGGGCCTGGTTCTCCGGATTGACTCTCAGTTGAAATCCGGTCCCCACGATGAATGCCGTATGGTTTGCATAGAGCTGATCGCTCAAGCGGCTGAGGGTGCCAAAATCAAGGTAGTTGACATTCACGGCGTCCGTTTCGGCCTCCACCCTTCGGATATAGGCATCGATGTTTTCCCGACCGACTCCCGCAAGCACATGATTGAAATTGACGATGTCCTTGCGGATAAGGTTCACCGTAATCCAGAGGAGCAGGAAGACCAGGCGGCTGTTCACTCTATCGAAGAGATGGACCGTGCCGTGGAATTCCAGGTTGAGTAATTTCCTGTAAAATATGGAGAGTTGAAGAGGATCCTCCTTCAGGTACATGTTCTCGAATTGATCGATGATGGCAAGGAGTTCCAGAACCCTCTCAATATGCTGCAGCTTGTCTTCGTCATAATCGGCCAGAGACTCCTTTTCCATCGGGCCCTTGCTCCTGAGTTCGGCCCAATTGTCGAGGAACTGGAAAAGATTCATCATTTTCAGAATTTTTCTGATGATCCTGTTGTGGATGCCACCCATGGCGTTGATTTTTTCGTCTGAAAGCCGATCCCAATCCAAATCTCTATTGGTCACCACCTTGACCATTGATTCATACAGGTCAAAAAGCTCGGCCAGCTCCGCCTGGTTCAAGTCGGACTGCTTGGAGGCCACCGTCTCGGCCATGCTCATGAGCCGGCAAAAACGCAACAGATTCAGGGCCTGAAGGGGACTGTAACCCTTCGCCAGATCGGAAACCGGTTTCAGGGCCTTTTCGTTCAGCTTCCCCGACAGGATTCTCCCCATGGGAGTGTGCCCCACGACGATCAAAAAAAGCTCTTCCAGTTCGCCATTGCTGAAACCGAACAGTGAAAGGGTCTGCAGGTTTTCGAGCAAGCGGGTCTTGCCGCCTTCGATCTTTTCGGGATTGAGGTACCCTTCGATCCGTTGTAGCCTTTTGACCTTGGACATGAGTTTCATCACGTCCTGGAGTCTCGCGTGACGTTTTTTCTTGTTGTCTAAGGGCTCTTTGAGTCGCCCCATGAAAAGTTCCGGCAGGCTGGCGTATCTGCCACTCTTGATCTCTCTCAAGACGTT
>CAYNYM010000248.1:0-5625 GCA_964401325.1 uncultured Desulfobacteraceae bacterium
ACAACCCACCTCGCAGATCTTACGAACCATTTTGCCCGGATCCTTGGTGCTGCACGGGACCCAGACCCTTGCCTTGAGCGGAATGAGCTCGATGATTTTTTTCGGGCAGGTGCGCACACAGGTCCCGCATCCCACACAGGCCTCGGATTCAATCCGGGGGAACCCGTCCACCATGGTGATGGCGTCAAAGGGGCAGGCATCGGCACACTCTCCCAGTCCTACACAGGCGTAAGGGCACCCCTGAGGGCCCCCAAAGGCAAGATTGGCACCGGTGCATGAGCCGTAACCGATGTAGCGGTATTTTTGTTTGACCCCGCCTTCCTGCCTGGAGCATCGCACGGCGGCCACCATGTTATCTACGGCGGCCATTTTTTTGCCTGTAATCTCCGCCACCATCTCCGCTACGGCCGCCTTGCCTGGAAAACAGAGATTGGGTGGGACGTCGGGCTCATTGACGACGGCCTCGGCATAAGCTTCGCACCCGGCGAAGCCGCAGCCGCCTCACTGGGCGCCTGCAAGTACTTCCAGGACTTCTTCAACCTTTGGATTGGCCTTTACGGCAAACTTGTGCGCGGCCAGGGCCAGGCCAATGCCGAAAAAGAGACCGATGCAGCCCAGAACAGCCAAGCCCCCGAGGGCAAGTTTTAGCAATGCGGGATCCATGAAAACTCCTATACAAGTTTATTGCGATCATATAAGACACCCGGCGGATGTATTCGCATCTGCGTGTCGGGTGCCGGATTTCGTTTTATCCGAAAAACAACAGAATGCCTCAAGCGCGCATTCCCCCCGGTCGACCAAGCCCCATTTGGACCTAGAAAATGGACATCCCGGAAAATCCCAGGAAAGCAAGGGCGAAGAGGCCCGCCGTAACGAAGGCTATAGGAAGCCCCCGAAAAGTGGGCGGGACATTGGCCAGTTCCAGTCTTTCACGGACCGAGGACATCAAAAAGAGGGCAATGAGAAAGCCGACTCCCGCTCCGAAGGCAAGCATGAGGCTTTCCCATGCGTTGTATTCATTATCTGCAAGAATCAGGGGCACCGCGATGATGATACAATTCGCAATCACGAGAACGAGGTAGACCCCGAAGGCCTTGAACAGCATGGGGTTGACCTTTCTCAGGATGGTATCCACCGCCTGCACCGAGAGGGAGACCAGTCCGATGAAGACGACGATTTGCAGAAAATCGAGTCGATAGGGCTTGAGAACGAATTGATAGAGGAACCAAGCCATCATGGCGCTGACGACGATCACCAGGGTAAAGGTAATGCCCATCCCCACAGCCGTACTCTTTTTCTGAGATGTGCCGAAAAAGACGCACAGTCCCAGGTACTTTGTGAAGACAAAATTGTTGATAACCATGGCGCCGATCAGGATGGAAAACAGGTACCCCACATAGAGCTTCTTGACACTGAGAATGGCGGTCCCCAAAGATTTGTCCTCAGAGCGAATTTCACTCAAGGTCAGGATATGGGGGCTATCCTGATTCAAGGCCTCTTCAAAACCCAGAATCACGGACATCCTATCTTGAGAGACGGTCACCGTCGAGATATTCAGCCGAATATCGGGATCCGGTTTCTCAACAACTTGATAGTTGCTCAGTTCTTTTGCCCACGCCTCATCGACAGGACCGGCGAAGGTGACCACGATACTCTGTGCGTCTTTGAATGAGACGTTTTTAATGAAGGCGTGCTCTGGGCCGCATCCGGTCAGAAAGACCAGGGCAAGGACCAAGAGTAGACATACAGACAGACTGTTCCGTTTGAAGACTGGCATCGTTTATGAACCCTTTTTCTTGCGGTTATAGGCCAACTCTAAGTAATTGTAGATGGCCATCATGAAGCCTACAGCAAAAAAACCTGCCGCTGGAAGGACAAAGAAAAGCAAGGGACGGAAACCGAGCACATCAACCCCGAAAAGGGTTCCCATGCCCAGAAGCTCTCTGACGAAACCGAGAGTCATCATGCCGAACATGAATCCGAATCCCATGCCGATGCCGTCCCAGAAAGAGGAGGTTACCGTGTTCTTGCAGGCGAAGGTCTCCAGGCGCATGGTAATAATGGCAAAGGCGACTATGAGTTTAACAAAGATACCCATTTCCTTGTAGGCCGAGGGCATGTAGGCCGCCAGCATGAGATCGATGACCGTTACCCAGGTCGCAATCGTGAGCGTGTAGGTCGGTATCCGAATGCGGGGATGAATATAGTCCTTGATGGCCGCAATCGTGCAACTGGAAAAGACCTGCACGAACAGGACGGCGATTCCCAGGAGCAGACCGTTCATGACCGAGGTGCTGATACCGACGGCCGGGCACATGGAAAGGGCCAGGCGGAAGATGGGGTTTTCGTTTAAAATTCCGTTTACTACAAGTTGCGAGTTTGTTTTGGTCGTAGCTGGCAAGGCATTCTCTCCTTATTCCTCTCAGCATAAGTCGCCGGGCCCATCAGAAAGCAACGGGTAACCCTTGCGCGGCAATTACGGCATCGAGCGTTTTGAAACGATAGGCAAACTTTTTGACCATATTTTTTACTCCGCCGGTGACGGCCCTGCTGGAAATGGTCGCACCGGTCAGGGCATAGATGTCGTCGTCAAAGTACTTAGCTCGAATGCTCTCCGATTCCTTGTTGGAGTCGGGATTCTTTGAACTGTTGGCGGATTCCAGCACCAGTCTGTATTCATCAGGAAGGGGTTCTTTTACGACCTTCAGGGCCTTTAGAACAGAAAATGTTTTCCCCTGGAACTGGTCTTTGAAATAGTGCTGTTCGATTTCTCCGCCAAGACCCGGGTCTTCTTCATGCTCCATTATTTCAAGGCCCAGGATGTCAAAATCGGGCTCCACGGCCAGCATGACCTTGATAAAGGTCTTGAAGCCGGGAAACTCGCCGGGAAGCACATAGGCCAGGCGTTTATCCCCTAGGGTGGCGATGATGGTGGCATTCGCATAGGAGAAGGCCATTGAGGATTTCAGGGCCTTCTTGAGGGCACTGGTGCGATTGGGCATCTCGGCGGCGGCTTCCGGTGTGAGGTCCACGGGGAGCCGGTCCACGAATTTGCCTTCCAGATCCATGGTGAGAAATTCGTGGGTTTCCTTGTCTTTCGCGACCACAGGAACCAGATACCCGAGATATTGCTTCTCTCCCTCTTCCAGGATGTAGCGGTAGATGGTGAAAAGGGACAGGTCCGTGGGCCTAGGATTGGATTGATTGTATCCGAGCAGGCCGAGCATGGTGTCCTGAACATTGACATGCTCGTTGTGTTTTTTGGCCGTGTCCGTGACGGCGAAGACCGTGCCCATCACCAGAGCGGCGACCAGACAGGTGATGGTCAATCCTATGGTAATGCGTATGATTTCCTTCATTTTTCAGCACCTTTCGGCGGGGCAAAACGCTTGGGTTTGAACCAGCTCTCAAGAGCGGGTGTAAGCGGATTCATGAGCAAAATGGCATAGCAGACGCCCTCGGGGTACCCGCCTTTAAACCGAATAAGAACCGTCAGGGCGCCGATACCGGCACCGAAAATAAGCTTGGCGGTCCTGTGACTCGGAGACGTCACGTAATCCGTGGCCATGAAAAAGGCGCCGATGATCACACCGCCGGACAGCACGGCCAGCAGAGGGTTTCCTGTGAAGAGTGTCTCTCCGCCGAAGACCCAGGTGAAGAATGCAACCGACACGATGAGGGAGACCGGGATGTGCCAGGTGATATATTTTTTGTAGATCAAATAGAGGCCCCCGAGCAAAAGAAGAAGCCCGGAAGTCTCACCGATACACCCCGGCCGCCAGCCCAGGAAGAAATCGGTATAAATCGTTGACAAGGTCCCGAATTTTTCTATGACCGCGGCGATCCCGTAATGCTTGAGGATATAGAGGGGGGTGGCTGTGGAAATGGCGTCCACCCCGGTACCCATGTACTTGAAAACGGAGGCGTCCCGGATAGGGCTAAGCCATGCCGAGGTCATGGCCACGGGAAAGGAGGCGACCAGAAAGGCCCGGCCGATCAGGGCGGGGTTGAAGATATTGAATCCGATCCCTCCCAGGAGGTGTTTGGCGACATAAATGGCCATGACCGATCCCAGAATGGGCAACCAGTAAGGGACGCCCGGTGGGATAATGTAGGCCAGAAGAAGGCCCGTAATGACGGCACTCCCGTCCCTGATCGTCACGGGGCGTTTGAGAAGCTTCTGAGAAACGGCCTCAGCCGCCACACAGCTTCCCACGCTGATCAGGGTGATGATAAGGGTCTGGAAGCCGAAGATGAAAATCGACAAAATGAGGGGCGGCATTAGGCAGGCCACCACCGTCCACATGATCTTCTCTACCGATTCTCCACTCTTGACATGAGGGGAGATGGAAACGGCCCACAGAAAATGATCAGTCGCTGCAGGCGTGATCTCTTTCGCTGGCTCTTCGATGGTTTTACTCCTTTTTCAGTCTTATTGTTTCTTTGCCTTCATCTTGGCGAGACGAATGAACTGAACGAGAGGCCGTTTCGCCGGACAGACAAAGGCACAACACCCGCACTCAAAACACTCGAACACCCCAAAGGGTGCGGTATCCTCGGCGCGACCCGCTTCAACGTAAATGGCTATTTCATTGGGTGAAAGACCCATGGGGCAGGCATCGAGACACCATCCGCATCGAATACAGTTGCCGTGGGGGCGGATATCTATCTCCTCCTCTGTGAGGAAAAGGATTCCGGAGGTGGTTTTGGTGATCGGGACATCAAGCGTGGAAATGGAAAACCCCATCATAGGTCCGCCCATGACCACCTTGGACAACCCGGGTTTTGTTCCGCCAAGGTAGTCTACGATATCGCTCAGCCGGGTACCGATCCTGACCTTGAGGTTTGCCGGCCTTTCAATGCCTTTTCCCGAGATTGTGATGACCTTCTCGTACAGGGGTTTGTTCAGGACAACGGCATCGTAAACGGCCTTGGTGGTCCCCACGTTCTGGACAATGGTTCCTACGTCGAAGGGCAGACCGAATGCCGGAACCCTTCGGCCCGTAACGCTCTCAATCAGTTGTTTTTCAGAACCTTGGGGGTATTTTACCTCTAGGGCATCCACGTGGATCCGGAAATCATTAGAGGACTGATCGCGAGCCGTTTTTCTCAGGATCTCGACGGCATCCATCTTGTTGGATTCAACCCCTATATGGCATTCCTGGATCCCAAGGAGGGCCAGTATGATTTTAGCCCCCTCCAGGACCTCTTCCGGACGCTCCAGCATCAGTCGATGATCCGTGGTGAGATAGGGTTCGCATTCCGCACCGTTAAGGATCAGGGTGTCGACCTGTGCCTGCGGGGGAGGGGCCAGTTTGACATGGGTGGGAAATCCCGCGCCCCCGATGCCCACGATCCCGGCATCTTTAATCCTTTTGACCAGGTCCTCTTTGGACAGGGTCGTCCAATCGGAGGGTGCGTATGTCCTGGGTTCGGCCTCCGGGTCCCTCTTGATGGTGACGGAGGGAGAATGAACGGATACGGGATTTACGGAGTTTCCAATATCCTTCACCTTGCCGGTTACACTGGCATGAATGCCGGCCCCAAGCCCGCTTTCCACCTGGCCGATCAGGTCTCCTTCCGTGACGTCTCCCTTCTTTTTCACCAGAGGGGTGCAGGGGGCGC